>JAITBS010000095.1 GCA_031283515.1 Planctomycetaceae bacterium | reverse complement strand
GTAAAATAGCAGGAAAAGAAGCTGGAAAAATCGAAGGAAAAATCGAAGGAAAAATCGAAGGAAAAATCGAAGGTAGAATTCAGGATGTTCTTAAAATACTCCATAAACGATTCAAAAATGTACCTGAATCTATCTTACGGTCAGTCAATTCCTATACGGATTTAATTGCGTTGGATTCGCTTTTTGAATATGCGTTAGATTGCGAGACATTGACTGATTTTGAACGTGAACTTGTACATTGATGAAACGATTGGGAGAAAAATCCTCGCACCTGAAAATTCAGTTTTGATCGTTTAAACCCGAAATTAAAATTCCATATATTTTGTGATTTTTTGTTTTAAAAAATTTGTTCTGAAATGTTGAAAACAGTTACGAACAGTGACAATGATGATTATGATGCGGCGAATAATTTTTTTAATTTTTATTGTTCTTTGTATTGCGGAGTCTAATTCGGCGGAATTGACTTTGCAACAAACGGATCAAGGTTATGATATTCACGTTGCCGGGCAACTTTTTGCGGGTTATATCACCGATTACAAAGGCACTCCAATTATTTGGCCCATTATGGGACCAACAGGGAAAAGAATGACCCGTGATTTTCCAATGTTTGAACGGAATGATCAAACGGAAACAAAAGATCATCCCCATCATCGGTCACTTTGGTTCACACATGGAAATGTTAACGGTCTTGATTTTTGGGCTTTGGAAAAACAAAAAACTGTTCACCGGAAATTTGTTAAAACAGAAATTGCGGACAATACTGTTCTCATTGTTACGGAAAATGACTGGCTGGATAAGGAAAATAAACCTATTTGCTCGGATATTCGGACATTGCGGTTTGGTGTTTTGGATGAAATGCGTTACATTGATTTCGATGTAACCGTAACAGCGGTTCAGGATTCGGTTATTTTTGGTGACACGAAGGAAGGAACATTAGGAATACGTGTATCGGGAACAATGGATTTAACCGCCAAAAAACGTAACCCAAACACCGATTGGGGCGGTCATATTGTTAATGCCGAAGGAATCAAAGATAAAGACGCATGGGCGAAACGTTCTGCTTGGGTTGATTATTACGGACCTGTTGACGGTGAAACACTTGGTATAGCGGTGTTGAATCATCCATCGAGTTTCCGTTACCCGACTTACTGGCATGTTCGCGATTACGGACTTTTTGCCGCGAATCCGTTTGGGGTTCACGATTTTGAGGGAACAACAGAAAAAACCGGTGAGCACAAAATGCGGAAAGGCGAATCGTTTACGCTTCGTTATCGAATTCTGTTTCACAAAGGCGATACCGAATCCGCCGGAATTGCCGAAGCGTTTCAACAATACAAATCCGGTTTATAGTAAATAGTTGTAACTGTTTACGAAAATGATTAAGTTGGGCAATGTTTCGGTGAAATGTTGACGGCATTGTGTCGTTTGTGTGAACAATTATAGTTATAATTATAGTTTCAGTTTCAATTTTCAATTTCAAAATTTTGATTGATTTGGTTTTATGAAAAAAAATGTGATTATTGCCCAGAGCGGCGGACCGACATGTGTTATTAACAGTTCGTTGCGTGGAGTTATTGATGCGGCGCGGGAATTTGACAATATTGGAACGGTTTATGGAGCGTGTCACGGAATTGAAGGCGTGCTCAAAGAGGAACTCCTTGACCTGTCCGCTCAACCGGAAGAGGAAATTGCGTTACTCCGTTACACACCGGTGGCGGGTTCGATTGGTACTTGCCGTTACAAGATCAAATCGCATCAGCAAGAGGATTTTGAACGGGTCATCGAAGTGATGAAAACTCACAATGTCGGTTATTTTTTGTACAACGGCGGTAATGACTCTATGGATACTGCGAACAAAATTGCGCAACTGGCGAAACAACGCGGTCTTGATCTTACGGCGGTTGGTGTACCGAAAACGATTGACAACGATGTTGGCGATGGTGAGTTTAAGTTGATTGACCACACACCGGGTTACGGTTCGACGGCGAAATATTGGCTTCACACAGTTCAATATGCCAATGAGGAAAATGAAGGTTCGTGTCCGGCGGATCCGGTTCTTGTGTTGCAGGCGATGGGTCGGAAAATTGGTTTTATTCCGGCGGCGGCACGTTTGGCGGATCCCAAACGTGAAATCCCACTCCTGATTTATCTGGCGGAAAGTCCTCGTTCCCTGGAGGAATTAACGGAACAAGTTAATGCTGTTGTGAAACAGGCGGGACGTTGTATTGTTGTAATCAGTGAGGGGTTTCATGTTGGCGATGTTGGAGCTGTTAAGGATTCATTCGGGCATACGAGTTTCAGTGCAAGTCAAATGACTGTTGCGCAAATTGTGGTCAATTATTTGAATCAAAAAGGATTACCGGCAAAAGGTTCGGCACGCGGCAATGTGCCGGGAACCGATCAACGTCATTCGATGGCTTATGCGTCGCCGATTGATTTGGATGAGGCGTACCGGCTCGGTCAGAAGGCGATGGAACTTGCGGCAACAGGTCAAGGCGGATTCATGTCCACTATTTTGCGTGAACCCGGTTTCATTTACAATGTTCGTTACGATAAAGTTCCGTTGGAATTGGTTGCGAACAGTGAACGTACTTTTCCGGCGTCCTGGATTTTACCGAATGGTTGTGATGTTTCCGATGAATTTGTACGTTATGCTCGACCGTTGGTTGGAGAAGACATGATTTCACTTCCGATGATTGGAGGGCGTCAACGGATGACACAATTTGAACCGGTTTTTGCTGAAAAGAAACTAACTCCTTATGTTCCCGAAGCAGACAGGAAAAAGAGTTAAGATATTCATTGTACATTAGAATTCGGCTTTATAAGAGCAAAATTATTGTGTTCTTTATTTAAAAATTCTGTAAATTCTGTTTATCCCGTCAAAGCCAGTTTATCCTGTCCAAAAACGAAAATCGAATTGTCAAGAGTGTAAGGGAGTATATTTGGCTGGATAAATACTTATAAAATCAATGGGCTATGACAAACACACAAACTTGGGGCAATATACCTGCCGCATGGAAACAACGGCATCTGCTTGGACTTGAAGAACTTGACGCTCAAGAAATAATGTTGTTACTCGATCAGGCGGAACGGTTCCGTACCATCTTGACGCAGGGTGATCGCAAAATCCCACTCCTTGCCGGAAAAACATGTGTCAATCTTTTTTTCGAAAATTCAACTCGAACTAAAACAAGTTTTGCACTTGCTGCACGCCGTCTTGGTGCCGATGTGATTGATTTTTCCGCGTCCACAAGCAGTTTATCCAAAGGCGAAACAATTATTGATACTGTTAAAAATATTGAAGCAATGCAAGTGGACGCGGTAATTGTACGTCATTCATGTCCGGGTTCGGCAAAACTTTTATCGGAAAATATTCGCGGTCATGTTCTCAATGCTGGCGACGGACCGCACGAACACCCTACACAAGCTCTTCTTGATATGATGACAATTCGTCGGCGTTTTGGTCGGATTTCCGGATTAACGGTTGCTCTTGTCGGCGATATTGCTCACAGTCGAACCGCTCGTTCCAATATTTGGGGGCTCAAAGCTCTTGGTGCTCATGTGATTTTGTGTGGTCCTTCAACTCTTGTTTCAAAACAATGGGAAAATATCGGTGTCGAAATTTCGTATTCACTCGATAAAATTTTGGATCGAGTGGATGTTTTCAATTTATTGCGGATTCAGTTTGAACGTCAGGTTGTCCGGCCATTTCCTTCTACTCGCGAATATGCCCATCTTTACGGAATGGATGTTGTCCGATTGGCAAAAGCAAAACCAAGTGTTTTAATCATTGCTCCAGGACCGATCAATCGCGGTCTTGAAGTAACACCGGAAGTTGCCGACGGTCCCCAATCCGCTATTCTCGACCAAGTGACTAACGGTGTTGCTGTTCGTATGGCTGCTCTCTGGATGTGCCTAAACCAAACCCGTTAATCAGTGGGAATCAGTGGGAATCTCTAAAATTAATTTTAAACCACAGAGAACACAGAGAACATCTGGTAATATATCAGAGGCATTTTTGTTTTTCCCATTAGCCCCGATAGGGGCGTCAGGATCACAACCCGCCGCAACACGGCTGGGAATAACTTATTCAAACAATCGCCCTGAAAGGGCAACGGATTAGTTAATAGTTATGAGTGAATAGTGAATAGTGTTGCAAGCGGATCATTATCAGAACGGTATTACTCCGCTTGTGCAACTATTCACTATTAACTATCAACTATTCACTAAAATAGAAGTTGTGGGCTTAATTTTTAGTCCAGTTACCGATATCATCTTCGGTGCCGTCAGTGCCGTCCGGTCCGAGTGACCAGACATCAAAACCATCTCTTGTGCGTGTTCCCGGACTAGCATACTGGTACGGGCCTCCCCAAGGATCTTCTGTTGCGGCACTGTCTTTAAGATAAGGACCGCTCCATTTTGCGGGATTGGTAAGATCGGAAGGCGGATTGAGTAGGGCGTTAAGACCTTGCTCTGTTGTTGGAAAACGACCGACATGAACCTGATAAAGTTCAATCGCTTCTGATAGGGCTTTGATGTAAAGATGTGTTTGGTCAATTTTGGCTTTTTCTCGTGTTCCTTGGTAGGCAACAACCGCAGCAGATGCCAAAGCAAGAAGAATAAAAAAAACGATCAGAACTTCTATTAAAGTAAAACCTTGTGAAGTTCCTAAACGATGACGAATCATCATTTTTTTTGCCGAGTAATATTTTACGGTATGTGGTTGCATTGCTAATTCCTTTCGGTTCATTCGGTTAATGAGTTCCGGCAATAGCGGGAACAACAAATTTTCAGTGTTTAGTTCGAACTAGTTGATTGTTTCCTGATGGTTATTGTTTTGGCTAAAAATTTCATTTTTCCGAAACTTTAACTAAAATATCCCAATTCATCAAACAAAAGCGAGAAAATATTTTACCCTTAATTAAACGAAAATCAAATTACTTTGTTCCTAAAAAAAACAAAATAACAAAATGAGGCAATATTTTAAAGAGTATTTCCTGTTGTATCCGATCAAGAGTGTTAATATTCTTTGTTTTGTTTTCGGAAGGATATTTTTTCGTTTGCTTTTTACGGAGGGCGCGGCATATTATTTGAGTGGTTTGTTTTACTATGTTGTAGTAATTCTATGTGTGTGTGAGGAACAAATTGCTCTGAATTTCTGATTTTTCCGAAGAATGGTGATTTTATTTTTTTTACAGAGTTGCTAATTAGTACAAAGTAAAAAGAGTCATTGTGAACCGGAAAAATGTGAGAATTATTATATTCGGAATTTCGATGGGTATGCTGATTTTTTTCGAAAGGTTTTCCGATAATGTTAAACAAGCGTATCAAGGGCATTTGTTGCCAAAAAAAACTTTAATTTCCCCAAAACCGTATTTAAGGAGAATTGTGATGAAACGTCAAATCCTTCTGTCTGTGTTGGCCGCAATTGCTATTTTCGCGGTTACCACGACTGTTGAAGCGGGTATGTTTGGTCGCCTCCACGTCCTTCGTGGTTGTGCTCCCTGCGAACCTGCTTCTTGTGAACCGTGTGAGTCTGTTTGTGAGCCGCCGGTTTGCGAACCCTGTGAGCCAATATGTGAACCGTGTGCTGACCCCTGTGGTCATGTACCGTTCCGTCCATTTGGCGGGTTTTTCCTGAATCTCAAGGCGAAACTGGCTGGTATTCATGCCTGTGCGCCTGAATGTGAGCCATGTGAACCGGTCTGCGAACCGTGTGAACCGATTTGCGAACCATGTGCTAATCCATGTGATCGTGGTCCGTTCCTTCCGTTTGGCGGATTTTTCCTTGGTCTCAAAGCCAAATTAGCAGCTCACCACTGCAATCCTTGTGAGGAAGTATCCTGCCAACCGTGTGAACCGGTCAGTGAACCGTGCCAGCCTTGCAAATAGATATTTGAAAATTAAATGATTGGGTTGATCTCTCGATTAACCCGAACAAAAAAGTAGAAAAGATCTGCGGAATTTTCCGTAGGTCTTTTTTTGTTTGTCGATTTTCATAACCGCAGGTCAAGCGAGTAGTTGATAGTTTATAGTTGATAGTGAATAGTGAATAGTTGCGCAAGCGGAGTAATACCGTTTTGGTAAATTAGGACGCTTGCGGCACTATTCACTATTCACTCATAACTATTCACTAACACCGACCGCATTTCCAACTGGAAAATGACTCATTTCGTAATCTATCAGTGGAATTTCTGTTTTGGGGGTCTTCACCCTGAAAGGGTGGGATTTTCATAACCGTAGGTCAAGCGAAGCGCGACCTACGGTAAACATCTCTCCTCAACATCGTCTGAAAGACGAAACTGAACGATCTGAATTACACATTCGATTTTTAAAATTCTGTCTTTCAGACAGAGAACTGTTCGTTGTACGAGTCCGCAGGTCGATGACCTGCGGTTATGAAAATCACACCCCTGTCGGGGTGAAAATCGAAAATGGCGCATTTTCAGGTGAAAATGGCGCAGGTTAGTTGATAGTTGATAGTGAATAGTGAATAGTTGCGCAAGCGGAGTAATACCGTTTTGGTAAATTAGGACGTTTGCGACACTATTCACTATCCACTCATAACTATTCACTAACACCGACCTCATTTTCAACTGAAAATGGCGCATTTCCAACTGGAAAATGACTCATTACCGTAATCTATCAGTGGAATTTCTGTTTGGGGGTCTTCACCCTGAAAGGGTGGTATTTTCATAACCGTAGGTCAAGCGAAGCGCGACCTACGGTCAACATCTCTCCTCAA
>JAITBS010000598.1 GCA_031283515.1 Planctomycetaceae bacterium | reverse complement strand
TCACAGTTACAAAGTCGTTCTCTGGAATAGGATTAGCAGTAGCTGGTTTTCCTTCGCAGAAAAATTTCGGATTACCTCCCTGTACACTACCTTGCACGGCAACACAAAATGGCGTGTACCCTATCCCAACATAGCCTTTCAGTGCCTCCTGAAACAAATCTTTGTCCTTAGCGGTCAACGGTCTATAGACCGAGTAACCCCCAACAGGCGGTTGTGGCGGTACTTCCGTGAATTGGGGCTTGTTCACTTTGCTGTCAAGATCGACGAAAACTTCGACATAGACATTCTTCTCGACCGGCTCAGGTGTTACGGTCGTGCTAAGGCAGAGGAAACAATAATTTTTGCCGGCAACAACCTGTTCCGACACGCAGAACGGAATGTATTTGGCACCGACAAGATTGTTGGTCGCCTCCTTAAAAATCTTTTGTGCTTCATCGTCGAGAGCCTTGTAATGGGACCAACCTCCAGACAGTTTCGCACTTTCCTGTGCCTTACAATTACCATAAGAAAAACATACGGCAATGAAAAGGCAAATTCCAACGATAGTTAAACATTTTTTTAACATTTTTTATCTCCTTGTGAAAGGAAAAAAGGATTGATGAGTATCGAGATAACATATCTCAATAACACGAAAAGGCAGTAACAAATTTCAGGAACAACATGTAACGGATGTTCCTGTTAAAAAACGGTATCAATTTGTGCCGCAAGTTTTTTTTATGATATAGTGTTACAATGATTTTTTGTTATTCTCTTAATTAGGGTACATTCATTTGACCTTGAAAAATAAAGGTATCTATTCAGTAGTCACTATTTCGTAAAACTTACAATGCTGTCCCTGCGAGACTAAAATATTTCATTATAAAATCATCACTGAACAGTCAAAAATAAAGTAAAGCATAAAAAGAATATACTTTGATTTTTTATTGTGTCAAGGAGACCTCCTAAAAATTGTTTATTGGGGGTGGTGGTTGCTCGACAAGGTCAATCAATTAACGATTTTCTCCATCGTCTCCATGACTTGATTGATTGGAGTATTTTTTCAGATCTGCTCCATCAGATTCGTTATTATGACAAGAAATCCAAAACAGGTCGTCTTGAGTTTGGTGTGTATTTGTCACTTAAAATTGCGATTTCTGTTGAAATTTTATCCATTTGATTAACACACCTGCTGGTGAGCAGTAGACAAAATAAATTTTTTGCTAAAAAAATATCTTTTATTTCTAAAATTTTTCTCTATAATATTCGCTTTGATTACGTCATAGTTATTAGTTACTGATACCATTTGTAAAACTCCACTGAACACATTAACAATGTTCCAAAGTGAACATTTCAATTGTGTTTTGTATCGAAATATGTCATAACCTATTTGTAATCAACACTTTAACATCAATTCCCTCACCTGGTGAACAACCCCGTTTTGAGGAGTGAACCCGGTAGTGAACAAGGCTTGTATGTTTTCGCAAGTCTTTTTATAGAAAAGACTTAGGGCGAACCTGTAACAGGTAGGCGACCTTTCGCCGAAACGTTTTAAACAATACGGTGCTAGCCGACCAACGGTGTGTGAAAACGTTTCGGCGAAAAGTTGTTTTTTTCCTTCTATTCGGAATGATTGATATGGTTCTATTCCCAATGGTCATACTGGTCGATAGGTATTATCTGTAAGTAGTGAGTATTCGAGTCTATTTTTGGTTTTGTTCCGTTATGGAATCACAACACAATATAATAAATTTGATTCCCAAAGGTCTTGGAACCTATTGGTTATTTTTTCTCAGCGGCAGTATGTTGATTGTGTTGTTGGAGTTTGCTTATTTCAAAATGCCGGTTCTCGCGGAGCAACTCGGTGTTAAAACAATTCCTCCACTCGATGTTGTTTTACGCGGCAGTCTTTTGAATTGGTTTTTTTCGGTTTTACTTCTGATAACAGCTGTCGTTTCTCTCATTAATTTTCAACTCGGATTAAAATATAATGACCCACAAGGACGAGTTAATACATGGTTTTGGACAGCGATGTTGTTAATTTTTCTTAGTTTGGATGTTCAGGTTGCGGTTCGCGAAACTATTAGCAATATCCTCACCGCTGCAACCGGAACTTCATTGTATCGAGATGGAACCATTTGGTGGTTAATTCTTTACAGTTTTTTCTTTGGTGTGTTGGGAACAAGAATCTTGTTAGACCTAATGACTTATGCTCCATCTTTGGGTTTGTATTTACTAGCGGTTTCCGGAATGGTTACTGGATTTCTTGTGGAAATTGGTTTCATTCCGGTATTCGAAAATTCGGAGCAAAACATTATGTTGCAAACAGCGATTCCGCCAAGTATTACATTGATTTTTTTTCTTGCGGTAACACTTTTTGCTCGGCGTCAGGTTTTCCGTGATTCTGAAATTGCGTTGCGTTGGTTTGCCCAAGTCTGGCAACATATTCCTGCCCCGCAAGTCCCCAAAACACCACCGCCGGCATCACCGGAAATATCATCACCAGCACCGAAAACTCAACCAGTTACAGAGTCAAAACCGACTCCATCCACAAATACCTCGTCAGGAACATCGAACACAACAGATCAAACATCGGTTCAGAAAACCAATAATGTTCTTCCATTTGAACCAGCCAATAAATCAACCGAAAAGAACACCGAAAAGAACAATGAGTTCGAGTTGGCAGAGACCGCTTAACAGATTCATGCCGATAATTGGAGTTTTCATTCTTTTTTTGGCAAAATAAACGGGAATCAGGATTTTCAAAGTGCTCTAAGGGAATCGAGTCTTCAATGACAGATTGGGGAGTTGCCGAGTTGCCGCTGCACTAAGAGCGCAGGAGTGGTAAAATTATTAACGAAAAATCATATCCGATTCCTTATTGCCCCCAAGTCTCTCAAGAAATTTTAATTTATATAACGTTATGTTTCAATGTTTTCAGCCGGATCTTTATGTTGAGGGTGTTCTTGATTTAACGCTGGAATGTCTTCAAAAGTATGAGATCAAATCTTTGTTACTTGATGTTGATTGTACCTTAAAGAGTTACCGGTCGCAAAACATTAGTCCGGAAATTTTATCTTGGATCGAGCGAATGAAAAACAAGGAGATTGGTCTTTGCTTGGTTTCCAATGGGAGTAGTCTTCGTATTCGTGTTCTTGCCGAACAAGTACAATTACCGTTTATTGCGCCGGCACTCAAGCCGTTACCATTTGGTTGTTGCACGGCGATTCAGAGCATGAACTTTGATAAAAAATCAACTGCTATGGTTGGAGATCAGGTATTTTCCGATTTACTTGCCGGAAAACTTGCAGGTCTTTTTACGATTTTGGTAACACCCATGCAGCCGGAAGAAGAACCCTGGTTCGCCCGAATAAAACGCCCATTGGAACGAATCGTTCTACGCCGGAAAAAAAAAGAGAAAAATAGTGTATAGTGAATAGTTTATAGTTTATAGTGAATAGTTAGTAGCGGCGCAAGCGGAGTAATACCGTTTTGGTAAATAGGACGCTTGCGGCTATTCACTCATAACTATTCACTAAAACCGACCTCATTTTCACCTAATTTAAAAAACAAAACAACCTCCGTAGCAAAAGAGATCATAGAAAATAACAACCTCATTAAAATATCAGTGGAATTATTATTTTTTTCTTCACCTCGAAGAGGTGGAATTTTCATAACCGTAGGTCAAGCGAATCGCGACCT
>JAITBS010000575.1 GCA_031283515.1 Planctomycetaceae bacterium | reverse complement strand
GATTATCGGCGTGTTAGTCGCTCTGTTGTTACCGGCGGTTCAGGCAGCGCGTGAAGCCGCAAGACGAATGCAGTGTACTAGCAATCTCAAGCAAATGGGAATTGCCCTACACTCCTACCGTGACGTTAACCGCTAAATGCCGCCGGGATGTCTCATTCCGGGAAGAGTACTGAGTGATGCTGGAAAATCTTTTAAAGATCAGCAAAATGGCTCTCACACTATAGGCGATGATGGAAGTACACCTTGGCAAATGATCGGTTGGGCGGCGTTTCTTCTACCTCACATGGAAGCAACGCAAGCGTATAAAATGATCGATTTCACACGTGGTACCTATCTTCCTATCAATGTGTACCAAGGCAGTGAAGGATCCGGCGATGAAGTAAACGCCAATGCTTCGGTTTCCGCACCACCTGTTTTTCGTTGTCCTTCCGCATCGAGTCCGACAGGTGATTTAAAAGAACCGACGGGCGGATTTACCGTCAAAGATTATGCCGCTGGCGGTACGGCAAATGTTCTAATGAAAGAAAGTGATCCAACAAATGTCGATTCTTGGTGGCGTGGTACGTTTCCTGATCGTTACTTCCGTAACTTTGATGAATGGGGTACACAACACAATCGCGTAAACGGTCTTTTTCATCGGGCAAGCGGTTACAATTTTTCAGAGATTACCGATGGTACCAGCAACACACTTGCGTTTCTGGAATCACACGCTTATCGTCCGGAAATTACGGATGAGATAGTAAATCCGTTTTTATGGGTTAATCACGCAGGAGAAGGTTTGATAATGACAGATGGGAACCATCTGGATAATGATATGTATTTCATCAACCATAACACTGGCGGTCCTTGGAATGCTTGTCGTATTCCATGGAGCACTCATCCCGGCGGTGTCAACGTGGTACTCGCTGATGGTTCAACACATTTCATTCCGCAAAGCATCGCTCATCATATCTACAGAGAGATGATTTCACGGAATGACGGCAAACCACCCGCAGAATTCTGATGTTTTTTAAGTTCGGAATTAATTGAGGATTATTTGTCCTTATTGTTCCATTTGTCCCCGTTGTCCCTACACGGAAAATGTTAGGGACAATGGGACAAGAATCTTTAAAACAAATTTATGTTTTTCTATTTGATCGCAAAGTTCGCAATGTTTTTCGCACAAAAATACAAGAATATTTGTAATTTAAAATACTTGTGTTTCCGGTGTTATCTTGGCAACTTTTGCAGTTAAATTGAAAATTCCGTTAAAATATTACTTCAATTGAAAGGACACAAATTGTTATGAAATTTTATCCTATTTTTGCGTTATTGTTTGTTTGCGTCTGTGCTATCGGATGTGGTAACAATCAACGATTATCAGGGAAAGTAACTTTTTCTGAAGACGGTTCACCGCTCACAGTCGGCGTGGTCTGTTTCGAAAACACCAAAACCGGCTCACTCGGACGCGGGACAATCAACACCAACGGAACTTATGTTGTTGGTTTTGAGAGCGATAAAAATGGAATTCCGAAAGGAACGTACAAAGTGTTTATCACAAACGCCATGCAGGAAAAAGGGCTTGATCAAAAAACCGGTATGCCGATTACGGAACCACTCATTGATCCCAAATATTCAAATGCCAACACCTCCGGTGTGACGTTCAACGCCGATGGAAAAACAAAAACATTGAATATCACTGTTGAACATCCGCCCGCTAAAAAGTAACAAATAATAACACTCCAAGCGGAGTTTTTAACACATTTAACACATTTAACACAATGGTTATAACTTCGCTTGTGAGCGGTTCACTCATAGGAACTTCTAAAAAACTGTTTATAAAAAAATCGTCCTTAAAAAATAAGGACGATTGATCCTCTTTTTAGAAGAAATACATGGTTTTTAACAGTTCCCATGAAATATTACTACAAATTTAATATATCAGTGGAATTATTGTAGATAACAACAATAATTAGTTGATAGTGGAGAGTGAATAGTTAATAGTTGCGCAAGCGGAATTACTGCCGAAATGGTATTACTCCGCTTGCGGCACTATTCACTATCCACTCATAACTATTCACTAATATTCTGCCCTTTCGGGGCTAATGGGAAAAACAATAATTCCACTGATAGATTACAAATTAGACAACTACGTTGACTTTTAGAATTATTGGATTTACAATTAACTTGGTTAATGTAATTGGTATTGAGCATCGTCTCTTTTGTGATCGTGTACTGTAAATCCACCTCACCAACACATTAACTTTCCGGCGAAAATGACAAAATAAATAAACAAAACTGTTGTAATCGCTCATACACCTTTTTTCAAAAACATAGTTATGAAACGTAAAATTTTAGTAACCAGTGCATTACCCTATGCTAACGGACATATTCATATCGGTCATCTTGTTGAATATATTCAAACGGATATTTGGGTTCGATTCCAGAAGTTGTGTGGAAATGACTGTGTTTATATTTGCGCCGACGATACGCATGGAACCACAATGATGCTTCGTGCCCGTGCCGAAAAACGGAAAGAAGAAGAAATCATCGGAATGATGAACACCGCTCATCTAAAAGATTTTAACGGTTTTGGGATTGAGTTTGATAATTATGGCAGTACCCACTGCGAAGAAAACCAAATTCTATGTAACGAAATCTGGACGGCAATCCGAAATGCCAATATGGTTGAAGAAAAAGAAATCGAACAACTGTATGATATTGAAGCGAAAACATTTCTTGCAGATCGGTTCGTCAAAGGTACTTGTCCCAAATGCGGTAAAAAAGATCAGTACGGCGATAATTGTGAAACCTGTGGAGCCCATTATTCTCCGGCTGACTTAACCGATCCGGTAAGCACAATTACCGGAACCATTCCCGAAATTCGGAAATCAGAACACCTTTTCGTCAATATCGAAATCGAACACCCATTCCTCGATCAATGGGTTCGCTCAGGAACTCTACAACCGGAAATCGAAAATTATCTCGCCGGTCAGTTTTTGGGAGAACCATTGCACGCATGGGACGTTTCAAGACCGGAACCCTATTTCGGTTTTGAAATTCCCGATTCGCCGGGTAATTATTGGTACGTTTGGTTTGACGCTCCAATCGGTTATATGGGTTCGACTTGGGAATGGTGCAAACTCAAAGGTCATGATTTCGCCGATTGGTGGAAAAATCCCAAAACAGAAATTCATCAGTTTATCGGTAAAGATATCACCTATTTTCATACCCTGTTTTGGCCCACCATGCTCAAAGTTGCCGGATTTACATTGCCGAAAAAAATTCATATTCACGGATTTCTAACTGTTAACGGCGAAAAAATGGCAAAACGACGCGGAACATTTATTTTGGCATCGACTTATCTAAAATATCTTGATCCGTCTTACATGCGTTATTTTTACGCTTCAAAACTTTCGAATCGGGTTGATGATATGGATTTGAATTTCGAAGAACTCGAAAGTAAAGTCAATGCGGATTTAGTTGGTAATGTGGTCAACTTAGCATCCCGAACAGTGAAATTTGCAGTTCATACCGGACTTTCAGAATACTATCCCGATGACAACGGTTTATTCGAACAAGCAGCAATGTTGGGCGATGAAATTGCCGAAGCCTATGAAAACGGTGATTACAGTAAAGCAATCCGGCTTATTATGGAGTGCGGCAATCGGGCAAACAAATTTATCGAAGACGCCGCACCATGGACAATTAAATTAGACCCAACACGAAAAACCGATTTACAAGATATTTGTACAATTGGACTAAATCTGTTTCGTCAGATTGTTGTTTACCTTGCGCCGGTTTTACCCAAACTGAAAACGCAAGTCGAAGAATTACTCAATTGTAAAATCGATCATTGGAATCTTTCAAAACAACATTTACTAGGAACCCAAGTTAACCCTTATAAACATCTTATGACACGTGTTGATAAATCAGGTATTGAAAAAATTATCGAAGAAAGTAAACAGGAAAATCCTGTTCCTTCGGTTGCCAATCATAACAATAGTAATAACAGCAACAGTAATTTGGAGGAAGATTCCGATGAGGCTCTTACTGCGGAACCGCTTGTTGCAACAAAAATTTCTATTGATGATTTTACGAAAGTTGATCTTCGAATTGCTCGGATTGTCGAAGCGTCGGAGGTGAAAGAAGCACGAAAACTGTTGCGTTTGAAACTTTCACTGGGCGGTAATGAATTTCGGAATGTTTTTGCAGGAATCAAAGCGGCTTATGAACCGGAAAAACTGATTGGCCGGTTAGTCGTTTGTGTTGCCAATTTGGAACCGCGTCAAATGAAATTCGGAACCAGCGAAGCAATGATTGTTGCGGCAGGTTCCGGCGGTTCCGAAGTCTTTTTGCTTTCACCGGACAACGGAGCCAAACCCGGAATGAGATTACATTGATTACTTCGTCCCGCGAGACCATTGGGACGCCTCTTTTTATTCAAGAATGATTGGTATTTGGATTCGTTTTCCGTCACGGATGACATCTAATTGAATTCGATCACCGGGTTTATGTTCATCGAGAACTGCCGTAAAATCATCTACTTTTTTTGTTTCGACACCATTGATACCGGTAATAATATCGGCAGCAGACCAATCAATTTTCGATCCTCCCTCAATAGCAAAGGGTCCTTGCAGAACTCGTAATTTTGTAATTTTTGGACCGCGTAAACCGGCTTTTGCTGCTGCGCCGCCGGGAACAAGTGAGCGCACCAACAAGCCGTGAACAGAATCCTGCTCAATAACACGCACCAAACCAATTCCGGTTTCACCCCGAATTACTTTACCGTTTTTGATGAGTTGAGGAACAATTCTAGCAACAGTATTTGCCGGAATTGCGAAACCAACTCCATGTGAACCTCCGCTTTGGCTTGCAATTGCCGTATTGATACCAATCATTCGCCCTTGCGTATCAAGCAACGCTCCGCCGGAATTACCCGGATTGATTGCCGCGTCAATCTGAATCAAACCTTTAATCGAACGGGCTTCAATCCGACTCGGAATTGACCGGTTCAAACTCGAAATCAAACCACTCGTTAACGTACGCTCCAAACCAAACGGATTACCAATCGCAAATATCTTTTGACCAACCAACAAACGCGAAGAATCCGCAAGTGTTACCGGATAAAGGTCTTTCACCGGTGCATGGACTTTCAATACGGCTAAATCTGTAATCGGGTCTTCACCAACAATTGTTGCCGGATAAGATTCACCATTGAAAAATGTTACCGCTACAGAATCCACCTTGTTGACGACATGGGAATTGGTCAAGATATGACCTTCCCGATCAAGAACAACTCCGCTTCCTGCACCAGGTTCATCAATCTCGCCGATAAAATACACATGAGTTGTTCGCGTATCAATATTGACAACACTTTTATTAGATCGTTCGTACACTTGTATTGAAATTCGTTCTTCAGGAACAAGTTCCGCGTAACGTTCAACAAACAAAGGACTTTCGTCAGGACGTGGGAGAGTTGAAGGGTATTCGGGAATGGGCAGATTCCGTTCGGATGTGACCGGTTCATTCGCTGCCGTATTTTTATTTGTTTTATCCGTATCGTTTTTAGACCTCTGGAAAAACGGCAATGGCTGAGCATTGGTTAATTTTTCCTCTGTGAAAAAGAGTGAAAGTGATACGGTTGTTACGATGAAACCCAAAACGGTGGCAAACAGAAGAATAAACGCCGGTTTTTTCATGTTTGTAAATTTGTTATTATTAAAGGTTAATTTTTTGAGTATTTTGTAACTCCGCTATTTCCTAATTTTATTGCATTTGAAAAATTCGGTTTTATGGAATGATTTATAAAAAAACCAAACCTCAATTTTAAAATGCCAAACACTTAATCAATAATTTTATTAATACGTTTTGAATTATAAAAGGTTCGATTCTTGGAAAAAAATTCCTAATTGTTTTACATTTTGGGAGTGAAATTTATTGATGACGGTTTGCAGGCGGCACAGATTAACACCCAAAGTATCTACACATTTTTTTTGGTTAATTTGAGCCCAATACCTCCCAAAGATGTGTAGATACATTTGCAAAGGGTGATTGCTTGCAATATAAAATTATTTCATACAATTCCGTTCGATCCAGGATGTATCAACGAGTCCTTCTTGAAAATCGTTACTTTCGAGAATTTTGAGTTGAAAGGGTGCGGAAGTTTTAATTCCATCGACTTTCAATTCGTTGAGACAACGCCTCATACAGGCGATGGCTTCCGTTCGCGTCGGCTGGTGAACCAGAAGTTTGCCAATCATCGAGTCATAAGTTGGGCTGACCGTGTAACCTGCATAAACATGGGAGTCAAACCGAACTCCAAATCCGCCCGGAATAATCAGTTTGTCGATTGTTCCCGGACAAGGACGAAAATGATGATCGGGGTCTTCCGCATTGATCCGGCACTCAATCGCCCAACCGCTTTGAACAACATCCGCCTGCTTAAACACTAATTCCTCACCCGCAGCAATCCGAATTTGTGTCTTAATCAAGTCAATTCCCGTCACCAATTCAGTAACCGGATGTTCCACTTGAATCCGTGCGTTCATTTCGATGAAATAAAAATTTTCGTTCTTATCAACAAGAAATTCAATTGTTCCGGCATTCGTGTAGCCGGATTCTTTGACTAGCAGTGCGGCGGCTTTACACATTGCTAAACGGGTTGATTGTTTCAGATTTGGTGCGGGCGATTCTTCGATCAATTTTTGATGCCGGCGTTGCATAGAACAATCACGTTCCCAGAGATGTATGATATTTCCGTGATGATCAGCAATCATTTGAACTTCAACATGCCGCGGACCTTCGATGAATTTTTCGAGATAGACCCCGCCGTTGCCGAATGCGGACTGAGCTTCCTGAACTGCCTGCTGAATTGCCGTTTTAAGTTGTTCGGCGTCCTTCGCCATTCTCATTCCGCGTCCGCCGCCGCCGGCAGTTGCTTTGATTAAAACCGGAAAACCAACTCTATTGGCAAATTTCAATGCGTTGCTCTCAGATTCGATCAATCCGTCAGAGCCGGGAACACACGGAACTCCCACTTGTTGAGCAATTTTTCGCGCCGAATTTTTATCGCCAACCAACGCCATTGCTTCGGAGCTTGGTCCGATAAATTCGTAATTGCAACTTCGGCAGACATCCGCAAAATGGGCGTTTTCCGAAAGAAAACCAAATCCGGGATGAACCGCTTCGGCACCGCCAACTTCACAAGCACTGATAATTCGGTCAATTTTGAGATAAGATTCAGCGGATCGCGGCGGTCCAATACAAATGGCTTCATCCGCCAAGTTAAGATATTCCGCGCCGCGATCTGCTTCACTAAAAACAACGACCGTCTCTATCCCCATCTCACGGCATGCCCGAATAATCCGCAATGCAATCTCACCGCGATTGGCAATTAAAATTCTTTTAAACATGAAGTATTGTTAATTAATGACAATTCATTTCAGAACATTCAACACATTAAAGTTATACTTCTCACACTTGCCATTTCGATTTCCGGTTCTTGACAAGCTAAACAGATATTTACGGGCTAAACAAGATTTGCAGGCTTTGAGATAAGAGGTATTCGGTGTCTGTTCTTGAAAAAGCAAATATTGAAGTGCAATGAGTATAATTAGACAAAATATACATAAAAAGAGTGTATTTTCAAGAGACACCTCCATAGTTCAATGATAGACGACATTAACCAAATAAAGTCCATACGGCGGAGCGGTGGCGCCGGCGAATGCTCGGTTTTGGGATGCGATAATTTCTTTCATTCGTTCGGGATTTCCGCATCCGCGCCGACCTTGAACACCTAACAATACCAGAGTTCCGACAATTGTTCGCATCATATTGTAAAGAAAGCCATCGGCTTCCACTTCAATACGAATTAACGGTAAATATAGACCATTAGGATCTGTAATCCGTTCAACTAAGACATTGAAAATTGTTCTCACTGTTGTTTTGCGCGGCGACCCTTGAGTTTGAAAACAGGCGAAATCATGTTCACCCAACAAAAATTGGGCGGCTTGCTGCATCGTGCTGAGATCGAGGGGTTCCTGAGAGACCCAAGAATAGTTCCTTATCAATGGAAAGGACGGGCGGTTATCGTCAATCAGATAACGATAGCGTTTTGCGACAGCGTCGGTAATTGGATGAAAATGGAAAGGGACTTCCTCCACCCGAAAAACCCGAATATCATGCGGTAAATGACCATTCAATGCGCGTTGAAATACTTCAATCTGCAACTGGTTTTTTGTTGAAAAGGCGGCAACCTGCTTTAAGGCATGAACACCGGCATCCGTTCGTCCGCTCCCTGTTACTGCAACACGTTCGCCAAGAATATTTCCGAGAGTTATTTCCAGAGTTTCCTGAATACTTGGGACATTCGACTGACGTTGCCAACCTTTGTAATTTGTGCCGTCGTAAGATAATTCGAGTTTTATTCGGCGTAAAGATATTTTGTGAAGTGTTTGGGACAAGGAGGAATCGATATTATTTTTTTCCCAAGGAGTTTGTTCGTTTATTTTATTGTTATGCATTGTTGAGTGGCGGTTTCTATTTTATAATGAAGGTAATAGGTACGATTTGCGGGTTTGCGGTATTTTATTTTCCACAATTTTTTTTCAATTTCTATGGACTATTCTGGAAAACTTTTAATTGCCTCACCGTCATTAACGGATCCGAATTTTCGGCAAACAATTATTCTCCTTATTCAGGGCAATGACGAAGACGGGGTGGTTGGTTTGATTTTGAACCGTATTTCGGACAATTCTATTCGTGAAATCTGGAAATCCATGTTTTCTTTGGATTGTGCGGCAGATTTATTATTGTATGTTGGCGGGCCGGTATTCAGGCCGTTGATGGCTCTCCATACTCAAGAGCATCTTAATGGAGTTGAAGTGATACCTGGTGTTTATTTTACAAATATCCAGCAGGATTTGAAGCGGTTAGTCACGGATGAAAACGATCATTTACGTTTTTTTGTCGGCACAGCCGGTTGGAGTGAGGGGCAACTCTTACACGAAATTATTGAAGGAATCTGGTATCTTGCCGAAGCAACTCATGAACTCATCTTCAGCAAAGACGCTGAACTCTGGCAACATTTGATCGAAGCAATCGGTCAAAACCTCTTGAGCGAAATGCTGCACACCAACAATTTCCCAAAGGATCCTACTCTGAATTAAAACGTTCAATGTGAGTATTCCCATTCTGAGTTGTTTTTGGGTATCTATTCCGTTGAGATATTATTTTCTGTCAGGCGATCTTTCGCCGGAGTTTTGGGCGGAACCGCCGGAGTTTTTGGCGGGTCCGCCGGAGTCGTTGGCGGATTCGCCGGAGTCGTTGGCGGTTCCGCCGGAGTCGTTGGCGGATTCGCCGGAGTTGTTGGCGGAACCGCCAGAGTCGTTGGCGGAACCGCCAGAGTCGTTGGCGGATTCGCCGGAGTTTTTGGGGAAGGTTACAGAGTCTTTGGGGGAAGTTACAGAGTCTTTGGGGGAAGTTACAGAGTCTTTGGGGGAAGTTACAGAGTCTTTGGGGGAAGTTACAGAGTCTTTGGGGGAAGTTACAGAGTCTTT
>JAITBS010000501.1 GCA_031283515.1 Planctomycetaceae bacterium | reverse complement strand
ATCATAAAACAACAACCTCATTACCTCATTCACACGGAAAACAATGAGGTAATGAGGTTGACGTGTTGAGAGGCTTATTGGCTACTGAGGTTGTTTTGTTCGGAAAATGAGGTGAAAATGAGGTCAGTTTTAGTGAATAGTTATGAGTGAGTAGTGAATAGTGGAGAGTTCGCACGCGGAATTACTGCCAAAACGGTAAATACTCCGCTTGCGACACTATTCACTATTCACTATCCACTATTAACTCTATTGCCCTTTCAGGGCGAAATTGTTGATGATGATTGAACCCTACCCGTTGGGTAGGGCTGGCTTGTGTTGTCCTTTCAGGACGAAGAATAACGCAAGCGGAATTACTGCCGAAATGGTAAATACTCCGCTTGCGACACTCTCCACTATCCACTATCAACTATCCACTATTCACTATCCACTAAGATTTTGTCAATAAAAATCAGTCTAAATTACCAACTAACCTCGAATACCAAGAAAATAATCGTAATATTTCACAATGCGTTGTCAAAAATCGTTAGAAATGCTATACTAACAACATTAAGCCAATTGAAATGAAATAACTGAAATTTTTGGTGTTCATCAAAATTTTTTTCCTGCAACCGGCAAATTATTTTATTTTGTGTTTTGCGTATTTTTCGTAATCGTTTGTTTTTTTGATTGACGTTTTGCTTGTTATTTTCCCGTGATTTTCCCCAAAAACACTGTAACATCCCGATCTTCTGTTGGAACTCCAGTCAATGAATGTCATTGGTTGGTTGTTCGCGGCGCACGGCAAAATAATCTCAAAAATATCGATGTTCCATTTCCGCTCAGCGCACTCACCGTTGTTACCGGAGTCAGCGGCAGCGGGAAAAGTTCACTCGTCAACGATATCCTCTGGAAATCACTCTCCCGAACCTTACACCGCTCAAAAACAATTCCCGGTACCCATGATTTATTGGAAGGAATTGAGTATCTCAACAAAGTTATCCGTGTTGATCAGCAACCACTCGGGCAAACACCCACCTCCAATCCGGCAACTTACACCGGTGTTTTCGATCTGATTCGCGAATTGTTCGCCCAACTTCCCGATTCAAAATTACGCGGATATTCGCCGCGACGGTTCAGTTTCAATGTTTCTGGAGGACGTTGCGAAAAATGCGAAGGCGCAGGGCAAATCAAAATCGAAATGCACTTTCTACCCGATGTCTGGATCACCTGCGACGCCTGCAACGGTAAACGCTACGAACGGCAAACATTAGAGGTTAAGTTTCGAGGATATTCTATTGCAGATGTTCTTGAAATATCTTGCGGAGAAGCGTTGCAACTGTTCAACAATATACCCAATATCCGCCGCGTTTTACAAACACTTTGCGACGTTGGACTCGATTACATCTCACTCGGGCAGGCAGCACCAACTCTTTCCGGCGGCGAAGCACAACGAGTTAAACTTGCCGCCGAACTCGCCCGACCCGATACCGGACGAACTCTTTATCTCCTCGATGAACCAACCACTGGTCTCCATTTCGATGATCTACAAAAATTACTTGATGTGTTGCACCATCTTGTCGATCTCGGTAATACTGTAATTATTATCGAACATAATCTTGATATCATCAAAAACGCCGACTGGATTATCGATCTTGGTCCCGAAGCCGGTAATGACGGCGGATATCTCCTCTTCGCAGGAACTCCAGAAGAATTAATAAAAATTGCCGAACAAACCGCTAATTGTCAAACAAAAGATATTACCCCCAATACCCGAAAATTCGCAAAAACTCAAACCACAACACCAAAACAATCCAAAAAACAAACTAAAAAATCCCAAACTCAGGAACAATTTTTGTTGTCCAATTCTGTTTCTCATTCTTCTTTTGTTTCCCATACTGCTCAGGCACTGCGTCCTGTTTTTGAATCAGGATTGTTTGTGGAACGGGAAGTGTTCAATCCGGCACGGCTCAACGAAATTAAAGACGGAGACCTCTCACCTCGCGAAATCGGCGCAACCGCCAAAATGCCTTGGGAAACCGACGGCTTACGTTGGCACACCAAAGATCGAATCAGCCGGAATGGGCAGCCTATTCGTTGGAATGGTAAAATCCTCGCCGAAGTTGTTCGACGAATTGAGGAAGCCGGTCAATTCGCACCAACAGATTGGAATAATCGCTCTATTGTCAAAATCAACGCCGAGAAAAAATCACTTGGTTGGTTTTTTCACGCAATTACCGCCGAAGAATGGTTGCTCAAAATGAAATTCCGAACCGCCCAGAACACTTTTCGGAGAGAAACCCTCAAAACAAAACTCAACTTAAAACCATTAAATGAAATGGATTTCATTCCTCTTTACGGTACTGAACCAAGAGTTCGAATCCACCGGTCTCAGGGACATTGGCAAGAAATTGAATTACGTGTACATACATGGGAAGAGGTTGACCGTAAAGAATTTTGGGACTTTCTCGATCTGGCAATCAAAGAATTTACAAAATATACAAAAAAAGCCGAAAAAAAACCGGATGATTTAATGCCTTGGAAAATCTTAGGAGAAAAATGGCATTCCCTGTCCAAAGGCCTCATCGGCGGCGATAAACTTCTTTGGGAACCCTCGCTTTTAACTGAATTATTTGGTATGCTAAAAGAGATTTCTCCGCATTCCCGAATCGTGTGGACAAACAAAGTACTCGTCCCGTTTTATCACCCCGCCGCAAAACATAGAACAACAAAAACAAAAAAATTAAAAATCAATGGACGAACCATTCCATGGCTTGTTGTTCATACAAAACGAATTGATGCTGTTTATATTGATTTGTACGTCGAAAAAAATTTGGTTCCCTTAGGACGTATCCGCTCCGTCGGCTCCGAACCTTTTGTCAGCGGAAAAAATGAACTGTTCGATATCATTCAATTAAAATTGACAAAAAAATCCGAACTCAAAAATAAAGAATTTCAACAATTGTTACAAGAAACATTGAAGAATGGTGAATAGGTTCATGGTTTTGCCCTTTGTTCTGTTCATTCATTTATCAGTTCAACCCTAAATTCAGCCCTATGGTTTTACATTTGGTTTGTGAATGTGGAAACGACCTGATTGTTTCGGAAATAAATTCCGAATCAAATATTCACTGTACGCGTTGTGGGCGTTCTCATTTTGTGGACAAAGAAATATTGGCTCTGCAACCCGTAGAGGAAACCCAAATTTTTTCCGATACCGCCCATTCTATCGATCACGAAAAAATTTTATCCAATACCAATACCAAAGAGGATAAACTCCAAAATAATTTTGAACAAAATAAAAATATTTTTAAACCGAATATCGCCAATAATGCTGAAAACGGAATCACCCGAATAGCAACCAATCAAGCAACCATTCTGTTTCAGAACGAAACACCAGAGGAAACGATCATACTGGATTCTTCTTCAAGTTCTTCATCCGATGTGTCCGCCGACAATACCGTACAAATGGATCAGGCAACACAGATTTTCGATCAAAAAAGTAAACATAACAGAGATGATTTCGAAATAAATGCCGATCTTTTCCCCAAAGACGAAACCAAAATTGCAATTCCCTCGTCAGCTCCTCATTCTTCCGGCGGTATTGGATCACGTTCATCTTCCGGTCGGCGTAACAGCAGTTTACGCAATTCCGAACTTGATCTTTCTGAACGTGTGATGAAAACAATCAATCGTCCATCAGCTCCGTTGAGTATTGCGGATGATTCGGGTACTTACGGGATTCACCGTATTCTCCGAACTCACCAAAAAGGCGGAATGGGACGTATTTTGATTGCGTATGATCAATATTTGAAACGTGATATTGCGTTAAAGGAATTACACCCTGAAGTTGCGGAAGACGAATCGATTGTCCGGCGTTTTATCGGCGAAGCAGAAATTACGGCTCAGTTGGAACATCCGGGAATTGTTCCCATTCACACTCTCGGACTTGATAAAAGCGGAAATCCTTATTACACAATGAAACTAATTAAGGGACATACGCTTCAGGAAGCAATTAAGGCGTATCATCGTAATCCTATTCGTCAGGAATTGCTCAATCTGGTTCGCCGACTCGTGTCCATTTGTAAAACAATGGCGTTTGCCCATAATAAGGGAGTGATTCATCGTGACTTGAAACCGGCAAATATCATGTTAGGTGAACACGGAGAAACATTGGTTATGGATTGGGGACTTGCCAAACCGTTCACCCAATCCGGAAATGATGAAACCTATGCCTCTGTTGTTCAACAACGCACCGCAGAACCAAGACCGGAATTGACAATGGTCGGCGCAATTGTCGGAACTCCAGCGTTTATGTCGCCCGAACAAGCCTCGCCCGAAGAAAATGTTGTTGGTCCTTTGTCCGATGTTTTCAGTCTTGGAACAATTCTTTATTATCTTTTATCTGGACAAACCGCATTTTCGGGACGTTCTACGCAAGAAGTTCTCAATAAGGTTCGTGCTGCTTCGCCGCCGCGACCTTCGGAAATTAAGCCCAATGTGCCTCCAGGGTTGGAAGCAATTTGTGCCAAAGCAATGGCAAAAGACCCCGTTAACCGTTACCAAAGTGCAACAGAATTAGTTGATGATCTTTGCCGTTGGCTTGACGGAGAACCAGTTAAAGCACAAAAAGAAACAACTTATCAAAAAATTAGGCGTTGGGTTCACCATCACCGTTTGATTTCCATCTGTATTCCAGCTATTCTGATTGTGGTTGGTATTCTGATGAATTTGGGCATTCTGCTTGATCGTACCGGTCGGGAAAAAGTTCACCGTAATATTATTCAAGCCATTCTAAACGATCCTGTTGATTTAACTGATTATCCCAATGTTTCGTTTGAAGGAAGCCGTGATGTGATTATTACACGGGAACCGCGGCAAACCGGAGGAGTTTTATTGGTCTGCCGCATTACCGATGTTCCGAAGTCAGAGCATGGTTCCATTTTAATCACTGCACCGGATGGAGCAACCTGGAACATGAGACGATATGACGCTCTCACTTTTTCACTCTTCGAAGGTCATCTGGAAAGTTTAACTGCACTTTCCTCCTTTTATATTCGTATCGGAAAAGGTTCTTCTTACTTCGAATACCGTCCAGATAAAGAGTTTTGGGAAAAACGAAAACGAAGTAATTGGTTTCCTTATTCTGTTTCTTTATCCGGTGCCGCCAACTGGCAACGAAAAGAATTTGGAACACCATCACTAAACGCCATTAAATGGATCGAATTTCATTTCGATGTCAAAGAACCTATCTCGTTTCATCTCGATCATATCTCATTCCAAGAAAATGAAAAATGAAAAATTATCCTCCTCTGTCCAATCAGAATCCCTGCTCAATCAGATGTCAGTTCCAATTGCTTGGGAATTGTTGAATACCCTTGTAATGACCAACCGGACATTGATGAAAATTGGTAAGTTCTGTTAAAAATAAAAATATTGATTTTAAGATATCATGGACATTATTGATGCAAAATATTCGGAGATTGTTCAAACTCATGATTCGGAGGAATTACAGGAACAATCTGATAATTCGTTTCAAGAAATACAGGATACGGAAGAAATTTGGGAAGTGCCGGAAGATCGTTTTTGCCGTAAAATGGCGGAAGATGAAATGATTGCTGCCGATATTTTACAATATTATGTGGATCCGAAAATCGCAAGGAATATTGATGTCCCTAATTTAAAACCGGCAAGAACAAATTTTTTTGGAATGTCAAAAAAGCATGATCCATTTAGGGAGTTGCGTCTTGACATTCCTTACACGAGCAGGTTGGTGGATGATCATTTGGGTTATGAGGTTTTGTTTGTGATTGAGCATAAATCCAATCCAAACGATTTCTTTTTTCTTCAGGTTTATCCTTACATGGATTTATCGAATTTAGACAAATGGAAACGTTCCGGACATCCGACATCACGTAAAATGTTTCGTCCCTATATTGCATTGGCGGTTTTGATTTATTGTGGTATAGACAAGCCGGATGATGTTCAGTATTATCAAGACATGTTTCCGGACTTACCGGAGGAGTTACGTGAATTTGTACCGCAATCGAAAATAATCAGAGCCAATCTGAACAATCATTCTTACAACAAATTGCCGGGTCGTCCGGAAACTCGTGCGGTTGTTGAGACAATAAAACGAATTCATGATGGTACTGCTATTGAGTATTTTGGCGACATTATCGGTAACTTTAAGAATATAACTTGGGATGATCGTATTATTGACATTATTCATTCGATTTGTTTTTATACAGCGTCGCGTGAGCCGATCACGCCGGAACATATTCAGGAAACCATTCAAAAAACAATACCCGGAAAGGAGGGTGAACACATGGCTGGAGCAATGGCAAAAACACTGTACGACGAAATCTATGAAAAAGGCGTACTAAGTGGAAAATCGGAAGGAAGAACGGAAGGAATGGCGAATGTAATATTGAAACTCTTGGAAAAACGTTTCGGTAAAGTACCTATTAATGTTCAAAAACAGATATATGCGAAACGTGATCTGATAGTGTTAGATTCGCTTGCGGTACAATTGTTGGATTGCCAAACGATTGAAGAGTTTATTGAGTTACTATGACTGGAATTATTGTATTTCAGCAGATAATCTATGAATATTTGTCCTCTTTATGGGATTAGTGTTGACGTAATACTGATACTCAACGATTTGTGATAAATTGAATAAGAAACGTAATTTATTTTTTTAACAACCATTTTTTAAACAAAAAAACTATGAAAAAGATGATGTTATTGTGTGGTGTGCTGATTCTGTTTAGTTGGAACGTGATTTCGGCGCAAAGTTCCAAACCTGCGGAATATACTTCTGTTGCGGAAGTGATGCGGGATGAAGTTTTACATAGGGATTTCCAGATTCAAGGTGAATATCTTGACAAAGAGAATGGAACGGGTTTTGGAGCGAATCTTGTTGCGGAGGGGAGTGGTCAATTCCGTGTAGTTGTTTTTCCTGGCGGATTACCTGGTGAGGGTTGGAAACGGGGTGATGAGCGGATATTGGGCAAAGCGGTATTGAATGATGCTGGTGACTTGATTGTTACACTGGAAGCTGTTCCTGTTCCATTGACAGTTAAAACGGGTAAAGGCAAACTTTCGACGACATTTGAAGACGATGTTTATTCTTTTACTAAAATTGAACGCCAAAGTCCGACACTGGGACAATCTGTACCGAAAGGGGCGATTGCTTTATTTGTTGATGGTAAGGCATCTGATTTGTTTGAGCGGGTGGTTGTCAATGAGGAAGCCCAAACGTTATGGTCGGAGGCGTGGACAAAACCGTTTGAGCAACGTTCTTATTTATTACACATTGAATTTATGCTTTCTTACATGCCGACAGCTAAGGGACAGAGCAGAGCGAATAGTGGAGTTTATATTGATGAGCGGTACGAATGTCAGATACTGGATTCGTTTGGTTTGGACGGTAAAAACAATGAATGTGGAGGTTTTTATCAACAAGCGGAACCGAAAGTGAATGTATGTTTTCCGCCGTTACAATGGCAGACTTATGATATTGATTACACGCCGGCAGTTTTTGATACAGACGGTAAAAAAGCTGCCGATGCCATACTTACAGTTAAACATAATGGAGTTGTGATTCATGACGCAGTTAAATTGGCAAAGGAGACACCTGGTCGTAAAAAAGAAGGTTCTGAAACCAATGGTTTGTATCTTCAGGGACACGGTAATAAAGTGCAATTCCGTAATATTTGGTTGAAATATCAATAATTATTCACGCCTAAACATTTCGGTAAAAAACCAACTTATATTTTGTTTACGGACTTATTGTAACTATTCAATGGAAATTTGTAATATATCAGTGGAATATTCATCAATTTGTTTACTAATGGACTCCAAAGGTAGCCAACGTTTCGCCGAAACGTTTTAAACAATAAACAATA
>JAITBS010000388.1 GCA_031283515.1 Planctomycetaceae bacterium | reverse complement strand
ATCAATTTTGTCGGAGAAAATTGTGATAAAGAGTACAAAATTCTTGCGGCGGAATGTATTGCCGATCTGATGGCGTGGACAAAAATGTATAGTAAAGCGGTTGAATTTTATGATCTTGCGTTGAATTTTTTCCGTGCAATTCGTGAAAACGGAGACGAATTTGTTCTTTTAACGGAAGACGAACAACGGATTATCAAAAATCGTATCAATTACAAACGCGGTTCGATTTATAAATTAGCGGAACAGGGACGATTTACACCGGACTGGTTGGCATACCGTGAAGCGCAACGAAAACATCTGTCAGAGGAATCGTTGCTTGAAGCGATCTGGATGTACCTTGACGTTACTAAAAATTACCCGAACACGCTTAGTGCAGAAGCGTCGGAATGTTACGTTATTAAGATTTTGACGTTGTTTTCCAATCCGGCATTTGTCAAGGAAGCGGCGAAACGTTACGAAATTATTCTCGAAGAACTTGAAGATGCCAAAGCCCATTTGCGTCAGGCAAAACGAACCGCAATGGCGCAACCGTTTATGGTTGGTCTTGAAACGTATGTTGACCGGTTAAAATTTGTTGTGAAAATGTGGGAAAGTACACCGTTTGGGCGTAAAGCGTTACAACAAGCAGAGGAACGAGCCGAAAAATTTCTTGAGAAAAACAAATACGGTTTATATCGTGGTGAAGTGTTACTGGATATTGGAACGGCGCACTTGGTAAGTTTTTTCGATGTGGAAAACGGCGAAAAATGGTTGACTCGTGCGGCGGAATGGTTTGACAACGTACAAAAATTTGACAAAGACCTGAAAGATTTTGAACTCCCCGAATCAGTACGAAAAGTCTCCCAACCGCCGAAAGAAGAACGTTACAAAGACCGTTGGACAAACATAAAATTATATTGCACGAAATCACTGAATACTGATCTCGCATTTGGAAATTCTGAAACGGAGATATCTTTGAATTTTAATAACGGAATTGCAGCAACTACAATGACAGCGAAATCATCAGTGATGAATGATATTCGCAAAGATATTTATAAGATGGACTGGAAAGGAGATATTGAACCTGTTAGCATAAATCAGATTATTTATACAACACATAATGCACCTAAATGTGCAGAAAAATTGTTTCGTAAAGATACAATTGACACTACGGTAGGTTGGGCTTCTATGTCCAGTACATTGGACACTACTAATTCAGGTACAAATACAGTGCGTTGTGTACAAAAAAATATTAAAGCACAATATAAGAAGATCGGTTACCAAATGAACACAGGTCGCTATTTTGATCCTTGGGTTGAAATTCCCAGTTCGCAGGGAGATTGTATTGCCTATGCGGACTGGATGACGCAAGCAATGCTGTTATTAGGAGTCAATGCGTCAACTCAAGTAATAAGAATTAGTGAGACACAATTCTTTTTCGCTGTAGGTCAGACACCGTTTTGGCTTTCAGAAGAAGGAGACATAAATGGAACTGGTACGAAAAATAAAAACAAATCAAATTATGTTACTGGAGCAGCTTTGGGTTCTCGAGGTAAGCTATTGGACACATACTTCGATAAATCAACTATTTATTCTTGGAAAACTACTCCAAGAGCAATTAAATTTCCAGACGATGTTAGCTCAATTTTGGATGCAGCTTTTTTAACAAGGAACCAACCTTGGAATTTTCATGCAGCGTGTGAATGTTCTGGACATTGGTGGGAGATTACTTTCAATTCTACTCCAGACCATGAGACTAAAAATATAATGAATAAAATAGATGGTCCAGTTATACAATGTAAAGGTCCCAAACAACTTAGTGGACTTTAATACACGTATTTTTATTATCGTTTCAGTTGAGAGTGGTTTTTAAAAACTCTTTTGTTTCAAAAGTACAATGTTAAACAACAAGTTATTTATAAAAATTACTCTGTCCCAAATTGGGATTTTTAGAAAATTTCCTTTATTCGATCAAAAAAATATGTACTTATTACAAATGTATATACCATATGTCTCTTTAATTTTTTTGTTTTTTTTGACAGGACTTTTGAACTTACACGCTCAAGAGACTTTGATAATAATTGATAAAAACAAAAAAATAGACACTTCTGTTCTTTTATATGATCACACAAATTATAACCAAAAGTTTGTCAATTTGTTGTTTGAAAATGAGTTTAAAGTACAAGTATTAGACGACTGGTTTTACCCGAATGATATTAAAAATTCCATACCTCTGTACTTTTCAATTCCATTTGAAAACGGAACTGTACATATATTAAAAGAATATGAATATCGAATAATATATTTTTGTGGCGATAAATCTCATGATTTTACTCAAGACAAACAATCAATCACACTATCTATTTGCAAAATATTATCAAAAGTTCAGATTGATGATAATTCACTAATAGTACATCAACAAGGAATTTATTCCGCACATTGTGTAGATAATGATGAAGGTGGTGGTTTTGTTAAATATGTCATTTGGAATAAAAATAATTGGATACATGTCATGCAAAAACTTGTTGCCAGGCAGTTAGATATGATTGGACCATTTCAGAAATCTTATCGTCATTCTGGACAAGTGGGTCTTTCTACAATGAAAGAGGATCAAAACCGTTCCAAAAAACTTACCAAATGGGTTGATTTTATCCCTGAAAATGTCCGCCAATCTTTCAATGATGATTTTAGGAATGCGTGCGTGTGGCCAACCGATAGCGCAGGAAAAAATTATGAGCTTTCGCCTGGGGTATTGTTCTATATGTCGCCAAGTCTTCAACAATCGTTAAAACGTCCATGGCGAAATTGGAGCATAGAAAGAAATCAAAATGGGATTGAAGCCAAATATATAAGGTCAAGTGGTTCACAAGTCATATTAAGAAAAAAATCTGATGGATGTGAAATAAAAATTAACATCGATTCACTTTCAAAACAAGATCAAAAGTATATTGAAAATATAAAAAAATAAATTTAACTATTTAACTGATTATATCCTATTATGGATACTAACAATCATAAGATGATTGTTAAAACAGATAAATTCGAATGCGTGTTCGGCGTTTATTCCTGCTGGTCGGTCGGCACACTTCTTGATGCGCTTAATGCGACCGACAATCCTTATGATTGGTACAGTAATGGCGTAAAAGCGTTACAACGTGAAGCGGTTGCGGCGTTGTTGAATGCGTCGAATCCGAACGTTAATTTCAAGTATTCTGTTGATGATATTATCTGGAAAGTCCGCACGGCGTATGCAACGGGAATGTATCAATTATACGCCGATTGTCTCCACATTGAAAACAATCGCGGCGGTGATATTGCAACAGGAAATCAGACACCGGATCGAGTTGA
>JAITBS010000324.1 GCA_031283515.1 Planctomycetaceae bacterium | reverse complement strand
AGAACCAACATGAGAATCAAGACCAACAATTTCAGGAAGTGTCAACAAGGAAATAAATTGAGTTAATAGTTAATAGTGTGAGTTAGATTATAAATCGAACAAATTGAATCGGTTAATCGGTTAATTGGTTAAAGTTTTTGAAACAAAAAAAACATCGCAAAATCAGTATAGGGTTTGATGTAACGTGACGGCATGGAAATTTCTTTGATGATTGAAAGTGTGAAGAAGACTTTTTATTTTATTGATTCTGTTATTATTCTACAGTATTCACCGATTCATGACAAGAAGATAGGGATGGTAGTTGATAGTTGATAGTTGATAGTTGATAGTGGAGAGTGTCGCAAGCGGAGTTTTGCCATTTCGGTAGTAATCCGCTTGCGGCACTATCAACTCTCCACTATCAACTATCAACTACATTGCCCCCCGCCTTTTCACGGGTTTATTTTGAGATACAATTTAACTTACCGTTTTATTTTTTTCGACATAACAACAGTTCGCTCATTAAAAACATGTCCAAACCACAACATACCAAAAAGAAAGCTAATCACGGTAAACGTCCCGCTAATTCAAAACTTCGTAAATCAAAACGCCAGAAAGTTAAAACCTAATACGGTTGGCTTGAAGTGTTTTGTTGTATGATTTTTGTATTACCAATCAGTTGTAAGAAAGCAGGTATTGTTCGGAGGTACTATGCCGCGTCGTGAATTGATTGTCGATCCTTCGTTTTATGATGAGAACAAACCAATTGCAAACATTGAAGAGATTCGTCAATTCAATACGCATCGGTTCGAAATGGAGCAGCTCACAGGAATTCTTTACGAGAATTTCGAAGAAAAAACTGCGGTTGGTTATCTTGATACTTCCGATAAAAGTTTTTGGGTGCGCGGTCACATGCCGGATTTTCCGTTAATGCCGGGAGTGATTATGTGTGAATCGGCGGCGCAATTGACAAGTTTTTTTGCCAACAAATACGAGTTAATGCCCGGTTGTATTATTGGTCTTAGCGGTCTTGAATCGGTTCGTTTTCGCGGTATTATCCGACCTGGTGATCGTTTTGTTGTTCAGGTAAAACTGGTTCATAGTAAAAAGATTCTGATTGCCGCAGAATTTGTCGGCTTAGTCAGACGCAATCTCGTTTGCGAAGGAATCGTCAAAGGAGTTCCTATCGCCAATAAAGAGTCAATCGAGAAATAATAGAACAAATCTTATGGCACGACGGGCTGTTAAGACGATTGATCAAAACCTTGATCTTTCACAAGTTTTCAAAAAACCCGAAGAGCTTTCCACACCATGGAGTTCGGAAACAATTTTTGAACGTCTGGCTCCGTTAGAACTCGAAATCGGTTCTGGTAAAGGACTTTTTCTCAGTCGAGTTGCCGATCAATTTCCTGAACATAATTTTATTGGTATTGAGATCGGTCAGAAATACGCACGCTTTTCCGCTGCACGGCTTTACAACCGGAAAAATCACAATGCGATCATTGTTTGCGGTGATGCGGCGAAAATCCTGCACGATCAAATTCCTGATAATTTTCTGGCGGCGGTTCATGTTTATTTTCCTGATCCTTGGTGGAAACGAGCTCATCGTAAACGCCGTATTCTTCGTTTGGAAGTTCTCCGGTTGATTGAGCGGCGGCTCCAACCCAATGGAACATTTCATTTCTGGACGGATGTTGAAGAATATTTTCTCTCGACACTGGAACTTCTCGCAAGTAATTCCCCACTCATGGGACCTTTTGAAGTTCCCGAAAAAGAAGCTGAACACGATTTTGATTACAGAACCCATTTTGAACGCCGAACACGATTACACGGCGAAAAAGTGTATCGGGCAATATTCCGAAAACCGTTGATAAGGGATTAAGTTTTTTGGTAACGAATTTCAATGTTGCCTATCTTTTAAATAAATCGTAACCTCATAAAACATCAATCAAGTAACTCCAAGAAGTATAAAATCAATGAAAAATTTAACCCCGTACTACTTAACGGATTAAAAAAAGGACAAGTAAAAATTTTTGTACATGAAAACGGTTTACGTAGGGAACAACCGAAATCTTGAATAATGAATCCACAATTTTGTGTGATTTTGTCCAAGTCCAATATGTGAACGGAATGATCACATATTGGGCATTTTTCTTTTTGTGCATTATTGGACATTTCTGGACAACTGATATTTTTTCTAAGTTTTGAATTTTACCGTAATTTGTTGTCTGGAAAAATGATATGCTCTGATAGACATTGATAGTTTTTGGTATTATAATGATAGGGTTGTTTGTTGATTATGTAATATATCAGTGAAAATTTTTTCTTCTACATCCTGAAAGGACGAGGAGGAACAGAATAATGCGTAAAAATAATAATTCCGCTGATATATTACAAAGATTATACTATTTCAAAAATCCTTTTTCCTTTTAATCAATCAGTTTAATCAATTGATTATTAAGGATACACTCAACAAATTTATGAAAGGCAGTTTATGAGTACCCAAATTAGTGTTGTATTTTACAGTATGTACGGTCATACGTATCAGATGGCGGAAGAGATTGCTATTGGGGTTCGTGAGGTTTCGGATGCTGTTGTGTCGTTGTATCAGGTTCCTGAACTGGTTCCGGCGGAAGCGTTGGAGAAATCCGGAGCTGCTGTTGCCAAAGCGAAAATGTCCGCAATACCGAAAGCAACAAATGATATTTTAGCGGCATCGGACGGTATTATTTTCGGAACGCCCACCCGATTCGGTAATATGGCAGCTCAAATGCGTAATTTCCTTGACCAAACCACTTCACTTTGGCTCAAAGGGGCATTGATTGGTAAAGTCGGCAGCGTTTTTGTTTCAACCGGCACACAACACGGCGGTCAAGAAACAACCATTACAAGTTTCCATACAACATTGCTTCATCATGGTATGGTTATTGTTGGTGTTCCGTATTCGGAACAAGGACTCGTCAATATGAATGAAATAACCGGCGGTTCGCCTTACGGAGCCGCCACTCTTGCCGGCGGAGATAATTCCCGACAACCATCCGCCAATGAACGTCATATTGCACGGTTTCAAGGAAAACATGTCGCGGAAATTGCCAAAAAATTAAAACAATAAAACAACAGAGTCCTCGATCATTCGTAACTGTCTATTTTGTAATCTATCAGTGGAATTATTATTTTTGCTTCTTCACCCCAAGGGGGTGGAATTTTCATAACCGTAGGTCAAGCGAAGCGCGACCTACGGTAAATACTTCGCCTCAACATCGTCTGAAAGACGAAACTAAACGATCCATCACACCTTCGATTTTTAAAATTCTGTCTTTCAGACAGAGGTTTGTTCGTTGTACGAGTCCGCAGGTCGATGACCTGCGGTTATGAAAATCACACCCCTTCGGGGTGAAAATCGAACAAAAATTCCACTGATATATTACTAAAATTCTAGTTTTAATTTTTTTCGTATGTTTAAAATTTTACTGAACTCTCTACTAAAAAAACGATAATAAAAACGTTTGAATTACTTGATTATATAATTCTGAATTTTTAGGAAAGTGTAATTATTAAATTCTATCAAAATATTAAAATAAGCGTACCGATTGTAATTAAGGTTCCTCCGATGACGGTTTTTATTGTTATTGTTTCTTTTAGTATGATGAAGGCTAATGCCATTCCGATAACAAGACTAAATTTATCTATGGGTATAACTTTTGATGCTTCTCCGATTTGCAAAGCCTTATAATAACAAAGCCATGACAATCCGGTTGCGATTCCGGATAATATTAAAAAGAGTAAACTTTTGTATTCAATATTTACAACATCATGATGTTTTCCAGTTACAAAAACAATTGCCCAAGACATAATTAAAACGATAATAGTTCGTATTGCAGTAGCCAAATTTGAATTTACATTTTCAAGACCAATTTTTGCCAAAATTGAAGTCAATGCCGCAAAAAAAGCGGATAACAACGCATATAGTATCCACATAATGTCTATAATTTATTCTGTTTCAATTTTTTGATTTTATTTTTTTATAAACGGATATTCTCTATCGCAGCGAGCGGATTCTTGATTAAATTTTGAAAAAGAAATTCCGGCGGAATATTTAATTTGGATTTTTTGTAACGATTCACGTATAAAATAAATTTGCACGGAAAGGGCACACATAATAATTGTTATACTCTACACACTTGAAAATTCGGTATTCATTTTTTGACAAGTTTTGACAACATCACGTTTTTAACAAGACAAACAGGATTTACAAGGCTTTTTAAACAGAGACACACGGCAAAATGTCCTAACAAAACCGAATATAAAAATACAATAATATAAGGGTAAATAGTTTCATTTCTTTTAGGAAAGTCGGGTTTTGTAGTCTTCGTAATGAAATTCGCGAATGATTTGGATATTTCCGTCTGGTGTATCACTGTCACAGGAAACAATGGAAGGTAATTTAAGACCGTTAAACATTGTATTTTTGCAAATTGTGTATTGAGCCATATCAGCAAAAACAACACGGTCACCGACTTTGAGAGGTTTTTTGAACAGATATTCACCGATAATATCTCCTGATAAACAAGTTTTGCTGCCGATAATATATTTGTAACGCCCTTCTTCCAGCGGCATATCTGTATCGGTGGATTCCAGCACACGGCGAGCTTTGAGAATTTCCGGTGTGTAAGGCATTTCCAGAACATCCGGCATGTGTGCAGATGCTGACGTATCCAATATCGCAACATCAATACTGGTTGGATTTTCAATCACATCCAATACAGACGCCACCAAATAACCGGTGTTTAACACGTGAGATTCACCGGGTTCGAGAAAAACATCAATATCATATTTGTTCTTAAAATCGTTGATAATATCACACAGTCCGTCAATATCGTAACCTTTTCGAGTGATATGATGTCCGCCTCCGAAGTTGATCCATTTGATTTTTTTGAGGAATTTATCGAAACGCTCTTCGACGAGTTCGAGGGTTCGGAACAAGACATCGGAACCTTGTTGGCACATGGTGTGGAAGTGCAAACCGTCGATACCGCGAAGCGAAACTTCTTGTAACACCTCCACACGCATTCCAAAACGTGAACGGTTGGTACAAGGGTTATACATCTCCATTTGAACTTCGGAGTATTCCGGATTGATTCGGAAACCGCAGTGGATTTTTCGTTCGGTTCGTTTGAGGAGATGCCGGAAACGTTCAAACTGATTTGCCGAATTGAAAACAAGATAATCTATCAATGGTAAAACTGCTTCAAGTTCTGCTTCCGAATAAGCCGGCGAATACATTTGGATAATTTTACCGAATTCCTCTTTGCCGAGAAAAACCTCATTGATGCTGCTCGCCGCAACTCCGGCAAGATAAGGAGCCATATCTTTGAAAATACTCCAAGTGGAAAACGCTTTCATTGCCAACAGAATTTTACAACCGGTTCGTTTCTGTACATCAGCGTGAATTTCCATGTTACGGCGAATTGCCGCTCGATCAATAATGTAATACGGAGTCGAGAGATCGACAGAAGCATAATCAAAAGTCTGTTCCATGTAAAGGTTGAAATGTTAGAGTATCAGAGTTTTTAGAGTACTGTGTTTAGAATATCAGAGTTGTTTAAACATTCGCTGCACGTAGGGGCAACATCAATAAAGGACAATTCATTTTGGGTGTAATTCTACACTAAGTATCAACTCTTTCAAGAACCCTAATAAATTTTGCCTAATTACTCTTGTAAATTTATACAAAATACGGTGATTGTCTATTTTTATCAAAGAGTCCGCAGATTTTCGCAGATATTTCGTCCGCAGATTATGCCGGATATTTAGAGATTATTTTTTTGAGAATTACGAAACAGACAAATAAACGAAAAGAGAACAGACTAAAAATAGGGAGATTTTATTCAATTTCAATATCAATTTTAATAAACTTTTAAAAAAAATCTGCGAAAATCTGCGGACTACAAATAAATAGTTACAAAAAAAGTACATTTGATTGCCGAATATTTGTAATCTGTCAGCGGAATTATTATTTTTACGCATTATTCAGTTTCTCTTCGTCCTGAAAAGACAATAGATTTGATAGTTGATAGTTGATAGTGTCGCAAAGCGGATTACTATCAAAACGGTATTACTCCGCTTGCGAACTCTCCGCTATCAACTCTCCACTATCAACTAATATCTGCCTTTTCAGGACGTTAGGAGAAAAAAATTCCACTGATATATTTGGGATTATTAATAATTTGGCAATAGTGATCTTCCAGAATGGACAAACAAATGATATGATTTTGATAATAACCTTGCCGTGTTCTTGTAAC
>JAITBS010000297.1 GCA_031283515.1 Planctomycetaceae bacterium | reverse complement strand
CAATTCCGCATAAAATTATTGCACAGCAACGCCGGTGGAGATTGCGGTTATCCCGGCATTCAGGTTTTGCCCGACGGAACCGTTTTTGCCTTAACCTACATCAAATACAAACCGGGAAATGTTAAACATTCTGTTGTCGGTGTTCATTTCAAACTAACCAAAGACGGAGTTGAGTAGTAGTTTAGAGTTGAGAGTGGATAGTGGAGAGTTCGCAAGCGGATTACTGTCAATGGCTGTAATGCCGCTTGCAAACCAAAAAACGCGTGATATTCCACAAATATCACGTGATATTTCACAAATATCACGTGATATTTCACAAAACTCACGTGTGTTTTCACAAAAATCAGGTGTGTTTTTACAAACTTCGTAATATATCAGTGGAATCTTCATCAACTTGTTTAGCAATGGAACACCAAAGATAGTCAACCTTTCGTCGGGTAGTCAACCTTTCGCCGAAACGTTTTAAACAATACAAGTACGGCGTACTCGCCGACTTGCCCCTGTTTGACGGACGGAAATGAAGGACTCACTGCGTACAACACAATACTAAACTCAACCGTTGCGACCGTGGGTTTATTGTATTGTTCAAAACCCTTCGGCGAAAGGTCGCCTACCTGTTAGTTGCCTACCTGTTAATTTCCAACAGTAAACCAATTCAAAAAAAATTCCACTGATAGATTACTCCTCTTGATACTTTTTGAATTTTCAAGTATAAAATCGAATATTTGATCGTTTCACTATTTCACCAAATGATCTTTCAATTTCTAAACGTTATATTTTGTAAAAAGGTTTTCTTATGAACTACAAATATTATTTTGTATTGGTATTATTTTTGGTGTTGTTTGCCTGTTCACAAGCATCACCGTTACTCCTCGCTCAGAAAATATTGAACACCACAGAAGCAGTCGCGGAAGTTAAAGGAAATCCTGCGTTTTGTGAATTTCCGATGACTGTTGAATGTCTTGCAAAACTCACAAACTCTAATAGTTACAACATTCTCGTTGCGAATGAGCCCAAGTCCTCGCCGTTTCATTGGGAATTGTTCACGATGCCGAAGAGCGGTTATCTGACACTTTATGCTTCCGGTTTTTCACCAGACCATATTCGTACGGAATACAATGTTGTAGATGGTCAGTATCATTATCTTGCCGCAATCATCACTCCAACATCAATTGCCTTGTATGTCGATGGTGAAAAGAAAACTCATATTGATGTTAAAGCCCCTGTTGCAAAAGTGAAAACAAGTCATCTTAGAATCGGAACATTGGTGGAAGGAGGACTCGGTTGTAAAGGGGAAATCGCAGAAATCCGTATTTCACGCGGTGAAAAATCCTTCAGCGGCGTTACAAAATTATTGCCGGAAAACGGCACAATCGCTTTGTGGGATTTTAGTCAAGAGTCCGAAGGTGTTTACAGTGATTTGTCCGGTAACAAAAATAATGCGGTGAAATTCAATTTTTCCGTACCGGAATTTATGGAATCGGCGAGAATCAGTGCGCCGTTTATTCCGCTTTTTGAACCGCCCAATACGGAACCGGCAAAACATGCCGCCGGAGAACTCCTTGCTAAACTTCCTTTGCAATTACCGGCTCTTGATACGGTGCGTGATGTTGTGTGGCAGGAATGGTTGTACGATTTTAATAATTGGAACAAAATCGAATATGCCGACAAACGTGTTGTCCAGTTCGATAACCGTAAACGTATTCCCGATCAGGTGTTTGACCGTCAGGCACTGATCCTGCCGGAAGACAAAACTCCCGTCGGAACTGTGATTCGAAGGACAGAAGCCCTCTTAAATCACCTGAACGGACAAATAAAACCGGAAATGTTTCAGAAATGGACAAACGATCTTGCAGTACTGAAAAACGCTTACAAACTGGACAATCCAGAACCAAATCATCCCGAACAACTTGCGTATTATATGCTTTGTTGTCTGATTCGGCGTCAATTGGTTTTTCAGAATCCGTTGTTGGACTTCGACGATCTTCTCTGTGTTGTGCGTGGAACTTATGCCGGTTCGGTACGGAGCAATCCACACACACAAGACGCTCAAGGCGGTCATTTCGTCAATCAATATTTCGGATTCAACGCAATTCCCGGCGGCGGACTTTATGTTATCAAAGGTTGGAAAAGGAACTCCACACCGCAAATTACCAATCTGCTCGAAAATTCCGTTGTTCAGAATAGCCGCCTCAAAGGACAAAAACTTGATTTCGGAGCATTTTGTACACCGGATGTTGATTTTGACGGAAAGCGGATTAGTTTTTCTTGGTGCGGCAATAAGTCACATGAATTGATTTTTTCCCAAACACGGCTTTGGCATCTTTTCAGCGTCAATGTCGATGGTTCCAATCTTACACAATTAACCGATGGAGCATTTGACGACTTCGATTCCTGTTGGCTCCCTAACGGCAGGCTCGCGTTCATTTCCGAACGCCGCGGCGGATTTATTCGTTGTTTTGCGGGACTTGTGGTACCGCAATTTTCACTGTATTCTATGAAAGATGATGGTTCCGACCTTTTTCCGTTGAGTTATTACGAAACCAGTGAGTGGAATCCGACGATTAATCATGACGGCAAAATTGTTTATACTCGTTGGGACTACACTGATCGTGAAAACACACTTGGGAGTCGTTTTTGGATTTGCAATCCGGACGGGACTGATCCTCGTGCACCGCACGGAAATTACCCGAACCCTTGGCATACGTTTCCCGATATCCCCGATCTTCACGACAGCCGCATCGGAACTCCGCGCACAGAAATGAATATTCGTGCCGTTCCCAATTCACCGTTATATCTTTTTACCGCCGCACCGCATCATGGTGATATTGACGGTTCACTCTGTATGCTTGATTTGCGTATTCCTGATGATGGACACATGTCACAAATTAAACGTGTTACACCGGAAGAGTTTTTTCCTGAGAGTGAATTTACCGCACGCTCCCACTTTAAGTACAAAACACCTTTTCCGTTGAGTGAGGATTTTTATTTGTGTAACTGTTGGGAAAATCTTGTGTTGATGGATCGTTTCGGAAACAAGGAATTGATTTGCGGTCTTCGGGAAATGCCATGCCGTCAGGATGACCGTTTCCGAGTGTTTGAACCGATTCCGCTTCGGGAACAAACACGTCCGCCTATACTCCCTTCACGTACAAATCAGGGAGAAGACATTGTTGGGAAGGACCCCGAATCGGTTTCCAAAGCAACACTGGCAGTAATGAATGTTTACGAATCGGATCAACCATTGCCGCAAGGTGTTAAGATCAAGTGGCTGCGAATTGTACAAAATGTATTGAAGTCCAATCCTGATATGGGTGATCCGATGATCGGTTATGAACGGGAAAATACACCGCGAATTCCTCTTGGAATTGTACCGGTTGAGTCAGATGGAAGTGCTTATTTTGAGGCTCCCATTGCCAAAGAATTGATTTTTCAGATTCTCGACGAAAACCGAATGGCAGTACAATCAATGCGGTCTGTTGCTTACGTTCATTCCGGTGAGCAGCTTCGTTGTACCGGATGTCATGAGAAGAATCAGTTTGTCAGTGGTTCTATGAAATCAATACCGTTGGCAATGAACCGTGCTCCATCGAAAATTGAACCGGAACTCAATCCTATTGAACCAATCAGTTATTACAGACAAATCAAACCTATTTTCGACAAAACCTGTGCCGAATGTCATGAAAAACAGTGTAAAGTGATACCAGACCTGAGTTATAACGCTCTTAAAGAGGATACGTTCTGGTTTTCCGGTGGAATGAGCGGTACGGTGAACACCGATTACAGTGGAGTTCACGGCGGAACACGTTCAATTCCGGGACGTTTTGGTGCGCATTATTGCAAACTTGGTCGGATATTACAAAATGAAACACATCGTAACGCCTTACCGGAAGAAATTCGGCATCGGATTAATCTCTGGATGGATTGTAATTCGCTCCGATTAACGGCGTTTCATCGTGTTGGTGAACAGTTACAGGGCAAACTTGTTTGGCCTTATCTGGATGTTGATCCGAAAAACCCGCTTGGTGTTGAAGGAACGGAACCGCCGCTTCGACGACATTTCTGGCATGAAAACGGAGAAGGGCTGCATCCGTATCTTTGTTCTGCACATCAGGGCAATAAGATTCTGATTTGTAATGCGCAAGGAAAAACATGTTGGGAGTATTCGTGCCGACATCCGCAGGATGTTTGGATGCTTGATAGCGGTAATATTTTGGCAGCATGGTATTGTGTTGTTCAGGAGATTAAGCCGGATTACAAGTCGGGCAAGGGTGGAACAGTTATTTGGGAGTATAAAACAGCAGAGCCGAACCAAATTCCTAATTGTCAACCGCTTCCTGATGGTAATGTGATGATTGGCATTGTTGGGGAGTGCCGTTTGATTGAGGTGAACCGTCAGGGCAAGGTGGTTCACGAACTGAAACTGCAAACAACCGAAAAAACTCCGCATTCTCAATTCCGATTGGCTCGTAAAACACCTGAAGGAACTTACCTTGTACCGTTTACTGCCGAAGGTGCTGTTCGGGAATACGATGCCGATGGTAAAATCGTTCGTGAATTTCCAAAAATGTCATTACCGGTTGGTGTTGTACGGCTTCCTGATGGGAACACATTGATCAGTGCTGATGGTAAGATTACGGAATATGATGTTGACGATAAGATTGTCTGGGAAGTGCGTCCCTTTGAAATACCGGACATTTCCATTGGGATTTTTGCCGGACTTCAACGGTTTCCGAATGGTAATACGGTTGTCTGTAACTGGAATCCGCAGCCGAACAAAGACCAATCAGCAGCACATATTTTTGAGATTACCCGAGACAAACGAGTTGTCTGGCAGGTGGAGAGCAATGATTTTGGTGGAGTTGCTGCGTGCCGGATTCTAACGCCGGATTTCATACCGACAGAGGAATTTTCGTGGTGATAAAATTAGGGCAATCATAAATAAACATTTCAAATAGTCTGCCGATTCGCTGATGAACGGGAGACGCAAGCGGAGTCATGCCGAAATGGGTTGTACTCTGCTTGCGGTTGCGGCAGTGTCCGCTACAATAGGTGGTACAAAATTCTACTAACGTTGGAGTAATCCCAATAGTAGTTGAGCATTTTGTCCGTTTTGTTGTAAGACGGAAATACTCGATTGCAATAAGAGTTGTTGACGAGCAAATGCAGAGGACTCTAACGCAAAATCAGTGTCCACAATTTCACTGCGTGCCGTCGTTTCTATCTCGACCGCATCCAACATGTTTTGCATATTTGCCTGAATCTGGTTCTTTTGGAATGCCCCCAACCGCCCACGAATCGCCGATACTTCCGTTGTAACTTCTTCCACAATTTTAAACGCAGTTGCCGTATCTGTTAGTAAATCGTATTGCCCACCGGTTTTGAGTTGGGAAAGATAACCATTCACCCCGCCCAAAGCAACCGTGTGAACACTCTTCACCGCAATTCGGGCTTGTTGTTCCGAAACCGCATCGGGTCCCAATTGAATCAATGTTCCGCCGCCAGTAATACGGAAACCAAATACGTCGCCTTTGGAAACATTCGGATTGATCCATACCGACATATCCAAATCAGAAGTTGCCGTTGATGCAATTCTGCCGGTTCCGTTTGCAAGTTGACCGTCAATTTTAGCAACAATATCCGTTCCGTAAGTTTTTTCCGCAATATTCCCAAACCGATCCGTCAATAGAAAATCCGTGTCCAATGTCGCACGAACCGCAACAAATTCCTGACTGCCATATTCAACAGAATGAAACGTAATTCCAAGATTGGCGTTGTCGCTGTTGCCAATCATGGGAACACCAAGTTTTGTGCCGGCAGCACGCATTTGAAGTGTTCCTGAATCCCCAATGTGAACAGAAGCTTCTCCAGTTGGAACCAACGATGTCCCTTCCGCAATCGTTGGAACAGATGCCTCAAAATAATCACGAACTTCCGGTGCCGAATTGATTAAATCAACAATCTCCCGCGCCGATGCCGGCACATCCGGCGAAACTCCAATCGTTAACTGTTTCGACTGCGCATTGTAAGAAACCCGTGAACCGCTTGAATCAGCAACAATAATAATTTCCGTATCATTCCATTGTTCACCGGCTTGTTTGGCGGAAACTTGAAACATGGCGTTGATGCCGTTAGCGGAAATAACTGTTCCTTCAGGACGCAAATCAACCGGACGTACTCCGCCGGTAAGTGTTGCCCAATCACCAACAGCAACTCGTCCGCCGCCATCCGATAACTCCCCGCGCGAAGCAACAAATTGCGTGTTCAAAACCGGATCACTGTTAATCAGTTGCACAATCTCATCGACAGTTGTAACCGATTGAGACGGAATACCAATGGTTAATTCTTTTGAAACAGAATTGTACTGAGCAACCGGTCCTGACGCATTCGCAATAACTCGAACTGTTGTATTATTGTAAGACGCTCCGGCATGAAGCGAGGTAATGGTAAAATCAGAATATTGTCCGTTTTTCGATGAAATGGTTGCTGTCGGATATTCTTCTCGGATTCCCGCACCATAACTCGAAAATTTCAAATCAGGATATTGCCCTTCCAAAACAACACAATCAACCGCCGCCGGATCATAAGTCGCTTGCAGTAAACCACTTCCAAGACCGGATTGTCCTGTCGTACAAATTGTTCCGTTAGGATTATTCGGATCGATAACCGAAACACTAATTCCCAATCGGTCAAGAACTTGTTTTGATTCCTCTGTTGAAGGGTCATTGAAAAAACGTACAAGATCGTTTGCTGTTGTTTTCACAAGACCGTTAGTATCTGTTTCAAGGTGAACCAACACCGTTCCCGATGAAATAAGACCGCCGGATGTTTCCCCTACTTGGGCGTCCATTCCAAGATAACCGGAATCACTGAATGCCGGCGGTTGATTCGGATCATAAAAACTTAAAGGAACAACACTAAACCGTGAACTAATAAACGGATCATTCGCAACAAGTTGTTTAAGATCTTCCATTGAAAAATCGCTGCGTGTTGGATCATTGCTGCGGCCGGTAAAATCAACCGAAATAATAACCGCGTTGTGTTCCGAATCGAAAACAACCGATTCCTCCGCCTTATCACGCAACAAAACGGCAACCTGATCATTTTCCAAACCTGGAGTGAGTGAACGAAGCGTAAACGAAGTTCCTGCATCCAATCCTTGAATCTGGGCAGATGCGTAACCATAAACAGGCGGATAAGTTGAATCGTCAATAGATAACGGAGTTCCCGGCGTACTGACAAACCGAATCGACGGTGAATTTTGCGGTGCAAGAAATTGTAAATAATTATTTTCCTGAGCGTTACCGTAATAAGCAACTTCCGTAAACGGTAATACTGTTCCCAAACCGGTTGAATCATTTGGAATTGTTGCTGAAAGTTGACCGGTTCCGTCGGTTTTTTTGAGAAGCGGCGAGGTGTTAATTAGTGTTACGACTTGTTCCGCAGTGGTGAGAACATTGCCGCCGTCAACACCGGTTTGGGTTTGTTGAAATGCTGTTGTCGGAATCAATGCTCCGGTTCCGTCTGACGGCGGAGTATTTTGTAACTCGAAATACGTATTGGCAACCGGAGATTCTTTAATCCAATCGGCAAGATCATTAACTGTTGTATTGTTTAGATCATTCGGGTCGGACTCATTATGAGAAACATTAATACGGACTGTTTTCGGGGAATCTTGTAACCGGACATCAATTCCCGGTGTCTGGTCTGTTCCGTAAACATTGTTAAAAACGAACTGAATATCATTAAATTCTTTTCCGGTATTTTTGGCGGCGATTGAAAATTCATTGTTGGAAACACCGTCTTGGTTGCCGTTGTAATGATATTCGGCGTTTTCCCAAAGTTCTGTTTGCAAGACGATTTCCACAACTGCGGGTTCATTGCCGCTGGATGGTGAAACATTAATGGACAGATTTTCGTTCCCTTCCTTTGGTGCGGTGTAACGGACAACAAAATTTCCCGCAGTAGTTCCGGGTTCGCTTGCGGTCAGAATGACATCATTATTCTTTCCGTAAGAAGTGAGTCCGAGAGTTCCTGAAGTTGATTCAGAGTAAACGGTTGCTGCAACACCGGTTGCGTCGCTGAACCGATTCACTGCGTTGGCGATATCTGATACGGCGGCGTCTTTATCGAACATGAGTGTTTGATAACCGCCTGTACCGCCTATATCCAGTACAACATCATTTTTCAACGCTCCCAATGGATAATAAAGTTCTGCTTGAAGCGGTGGTTCGAGAACCTGAACCGAAATATCTTTCTCGGTTCGCCCCAAAAAGTTAGCTTGATTGATATTTAAAAGGTCTATTTTATTTTTGTCTGTTCCGTAAGTTGTAAAATCGAGTGAACCGTCTATTAGTTTTTGATTTTGATAAGTTGTCGAGTAGGACATCATATCAATGGAGTTTAACACGGCATCGGCTTGAATTTGTAACATTGCCAATGTTTCCTGATTTTCGGCTCCGGTGTTCGCTGCCTGCGTGACCAGACCGCGAAGATCATTCAGTAAACTGTTTAAGTGCGACAACGTACTGTCAATCGTTGAAATAACCGAGTCTGCTCGTTGGCAGTTGGTAACGGCTTGGGAAAGAGAAACAATATCTGTTCGCATCATTGCGCCGGAAATAAAACCAATCGGATCATCGCGGCCGGAATGAATACGAAATCCAGACGATAAATTACGAACTGATTGAGAAATAGCTGTTTCTGTGTGCTGAAGCGATAACCGTCCAATCATTGAATTAATATCAACAGTCAGATTGGTCGGATGATAAATTGTTGACATATCAGAAAAGCAGTTGGTAAATGAAAAATGAAAATGGGGAGAAAACCAGTATAAACCGTCATCGTTTTATATCGGTTATTCCGGTTGTTCGGGATAAAATAATTTGTAATCTATCAGTGGAATTATTATTTGAATTTGTTTACAGTTGGAAATTAACAGGTAGGCAACCTTTAGTAGTTGATAGTGGAGAGTGGATAGTGGATAGTTCGCACGCGGATTCAAAACGTTTTGGTCGTAATCCGCTTGCGTCCTACGTCCTGAAAGGACAAAATAGTAGTTGATAGTGGAGAGTTGATAGTTGATAGTTCGCACGCGGATTCAAAACGTTTTGGTAATATTCCGCTTGCGTCCTACGTCCTGAAAGGACAACATAAGCCAGCCCTACCCAACGGGTAGGGTTATCCAACGGGTAGGGTAAACCAACGGGTAGGATTAACCAACTTTACAGTAGAAAAAGATAGGATAAAATAAATGAGATTGTTTGTAATATATTAGTGGAATTATTATTTGGGGTTCTTCACCCTGAAGGGGTGGTATTTTCATAACAGTAGGTCAAGCGAAGCGCGACCTACGGTGAACATCTCTCCTCAAGGTCGTCTGAAAGACGAAACTGAACGCTCCGAATCACTCCTTCGATAATTAAAATTCTGTCTTT
>JAITBS010000220.1 GCA_031283515.1 Planctomycetaceae bacterium | reverse complement strand
GGCGGCGGATTGTAACGGTTTTCCCATTCACGGCGTTCGCGGTCTCTTCGGGCGGCTTCGGCGGCGATGCCAAGAACACCGCCGACAATGGCACCGGCAATTTGTGCATCCGATGGTTTGTTATTTCCAAACCCGCTTGGCGGTTTACTGCCTCCGAATCCACTCGGCGGTTTACTGCCTCCGAATCCGCTCGGCGGTTTACTGCCTCCGAATCCGCTTGGCGGTTTGCTGCCTCCGAATCCACTCGGCGGTTTACTACCTCCAAATCCACTCGGCGGTTTATTGCCACCAAATTCCCATGGCGGTTTACCCGGTTGTGCCATAACTGTTCCGGAAAGCATCAACACTAACATTAAACTTAAAAATCGTTTCATAGTTTTCCTCATGATCCTGTAAAAAATTAAATTGGATATAAACAAATAATACTTGGGTTGTGTTGTTTTATTTTTTGTAACCGTTCACGCATAATAAACAACGGTAAAAACTCAAAAAGTTACGGTCAGCGAATACGCCGTTATGATGTTTGGGCGAAACACTGCTTTGTTTTTCATTATTACAATGAACGGTTACAAAAAAATTAAGTTATCCTAGATTCAAACGGAGTTTGATTTATCATTACGTTAAAACCAAGGATGTGGAGGTGGTCCCCAATACGGTTTCCAAGGGAACGAAGGACCTATGGGCATTCCCGGCGGTGGTCCGACAAGTTTTTGTACCATTGGAGGTCTTCCCGAATGTCCAAAAGTTACTAATACCGGTCCTTCTGGAGTCATCGCACGTCTCGCAATCGGTGGATGATGTCTGCCGTCGTCAAAATCGTGATAGGGAGGATGATGGTGATGCGGATGCCAACCTACGTTGGAATAAGGCGGAAAACCTCTGTCAGGAGGAAGAGGAAAACGTGATTCTCCGGCTAGTTTTTCAAGAGCAAACGCGGATTGTTGCTCTTCGCCGGAAACATCACCAACCGCTTGCTGACTTTCTGTAATAATTTTAAGAAGAGCGTCGGCACTTTCTTGACCGATTTGCTCTTTATTTTTCTTAATATCGTCGGCAATATCCGCCAACACTTTTTTGTCACCTGTTACACGAACCCGCTCGATCAATTCCGATGTATTAATGAAATAATAATCGATTTTGTCTTCTTTTACCGGATTATAACTGGTGGTGATTGCTCGTGATGCTGCTGCCAGTTTTATTGTTTGTGTAACTTTATCGACAAAACGTTCATCGCCGTTTGCTTTAGCGATTTTAGCGATTCGTTCCAGTGTTACGGTATCCTTTTGGTCGGTTGCAACCGCAAGAGCTTTTTCCAACACCGTTTTTGAAGTAAATGTCTTGTGACTGCGAAGAAGAATACGTTCTCCTTCCGCCAGTTGCAGTGCCGCATCGGTCAAAGCACTTGCATCTTGTGTTTCCCACGCAAGCCCCAAAAAGGCGATGTTGATATACCGGTCAAACGCCGGATCAACAAATTCCGCCGAGCGGGTTTGTGTTGTTTCTTCCGTTCCTTCTTGTGCGGTTTCTTCCGCAAACGCAAAGCTCGGACAGAGTAGTACGGCAGTCAATAAAACACCGTACAATAATTGATCTAAACATGCTTTCATTTTTTTCCTCTCTTAAAAAGGGGAATGAAAAATTGCAACAGATAAAACAACTTCGTCTTATAAATAAACTGTTGCAATTTTATTTCGTTTTTGTTTTATTTTCCGTACCGGATATTACTATTTCCGGTTAATGTGTACACTGCCCAAAAATAGGGATGAGTCCAGGGATTTCTGTTTCCGTTACTAGCCCGTTGTTCTTTCAAAAAATTCCGTTGTGATTCGGACAACGCTGATACAATTGATTGACCTTCCGCAAGATTCCGCATCAACCCGTGAATGAGAATCGTACCCGTTAAATCGTACACATCCCAACTACCGGCAATTACTGCTCCTGCTCCGCGATGCAATAATGCCCGTTGAATCCCGAATAAATCATCGCCCGGCATTGGCGATTTCTCGGACAGACCGGAATAACAAGCACTTAGTACAATAATATCGTTCTGAACGGAAGTATAAAAAATTTCACCTGCCGTAATCATATCATCATTACCGTCTTCCGTCCGTAACATTAAAAAACTGTTCAACGGATAAGACGAATCATTCATACCGTGTGTTGCCACTAACAGTAATCCGTTATTCCCAAAAACATTTTGCAATACTTGTTTGGTTGCCTGATTTTCAGTGATAACATTGACATTTTCCTTACCAAAAACGTTTTGAATATTTTCCATATCCTTCTTGACACCGACAAGCGTATTGGCTCCGTTAAATTCTGAAACGCCTACCGCTGTAATTTGTTGAAACGATTTTGATTGTTGACGGCGGAGCATATCCCAACTTGTAAGCGACGGAGCATAAAAAATGTCAAAATTTTCGTCAAGTAAAAACATCGGTTGAGGCATTTGCTGACGGTCTTTATTTTCGTCTTTTTGTGTTACGAGAGAAGCAAATGGAAGATAATGTAAAATATGATGCGGAATAATCAATATTTGTTCCGGTTGTGCTGTACGGATTTTATTAAGAACAACATCCGGCAATAATTGTTTTCGTAATTGAAATAAGTCGTCCTGCCATTTTCTCCGAAAGCCGTCACCTTGTTTTAAACGGCTTAAAATGATTTTTGCCTGTGATAATCCGCTTCGGCGTTGTTCTTCCGTACCGGCAATATGTTGGTCAATACACTGCCGGATTAGTGTTACTAAATCCTGCGTTTGTACCAGTTGGATTCCAATTGCGTCGGTAATGGGAAACGCTTCGGCGGTTCCGTTCACAATAAGAAATCCCCAACATTTTTTCCTGCCGATAAAATATTCAACGGTAACAATATTTTTTGGAATGCTTGCTAGGATTTCTTCTATTGTTCGTAAACGGATTGGAGTTTCGGCGATTTCCCTGAAGGTGGAGTTACTCAAAACATCCTGTAACGAGCGGGCTTTAGCGGCTTCGAGAATTGCCAATGCTTCTGTTGTCTGGTTTTCCTGAATGAGCAATTCGATGAGCCGTTCTTTTCCGGAGGCGCGGCGTGCTGTAAAACCGGCGCGGTTTAAACCGATTTCGTCTTCGGGAATTTGTTCACGCAATATTTCGGAAAGCGCATCTGAAATAAGAAGATGTTTTAATTCCGCAGAAGGATTGGCAATTTCCGTATTACCGAGTAACCGTTCAATAAATTCGATACTGGAAATTTTTCCGGTATTGACGTAATACTGCCGCGCTAATTCTGCTTCATTCTTGCAACGGATAAAATCATGCTGACGATAAGCAATATTGGCAAGGAGATGATGTGCTTTTCCATTGAGTTGGTCATCGGTCAGTTTCTGATCGATGACTTTTTGTACAAGACTTGTTGCTGTTTCAAACGAGATGTCTTCAATGGCGGTGATACCGGCAACAAGACTTTTATTTTGTTCTTGCTTTCCTTCTTCGATTGTTCGGACAATATCGCTGCGAAAAGCATACAAACGAGCCAGATTGAGCCGTGCTGTTGCGGTAAATACCGGTTGAGCCGAAAGAAAATTTTCTGCAAGCCGAAGTGCTTTTCCGTACATTTCTAACGCTAACGTCCATTCCAGTAACACATCCGTGAATACAGAATGATCACCGGTTCCGAGTGCCAATGTATGATTGGAAAGCCGATTTCTTGCCAACCGGAAAAGATAATCGCCACAATTATTGGCTGCTAAAAAACGTGACTCGGCAATATTTTTTTCTTCACTGGGATTTTCTTTAGCAAGAACATCCAATAGCCGGTTAGCAGTATCGAAAAGCGGATAACAGTCATCAAAACGTGTAACACCGGATTCCGCAAGAATCATTCCGCGATAAAGATAACACCGTGCAGTTATTTCACGATTGGGTTGTTTTTCCAATAATTGTTCGAGTTGTTCAAGCCGTTTACTACCGATTGTCCATTTTTCGTTTTTCAAAAGACGATACACAAAATCAGCAGCAGCAACAGGATCCGTATCAATCGGATTGGGTTCATCAGTGAGATTATTATTCAAACGTTTTTGCAAAAATGCCGATAACCGTTTCAGATATGGCGTATTTTGTGTTTCGGGAATCGTTTGCAAAAAGGTACAAGCATCGGAATAACGCCCGTACTGAATAAGATGATCAACTATAATTTGAACAACAATCGAATCATTATTTCCCAAAAGAGATTGAAGACGTTCAATTTGTTTGTTAACAGAGAAATTCTGTATCAATCTGGAAGGAGGCTGAAAAGCGGATAACGTTGTTGATAACGTTTCAATTTCATCCGATTCATCTAACGAAATTGTTGCATCGGCAGAAACGAGATTGTTCGTTAAAACAACCAACAGAATCATACCAATCAGAACAATCGGCGAGAAAAATATTTTTTCAAAAAAGTTTTTGTACATGGGATTTCTCTCAGAAAAACATTGTTTTTTATTGCCCATACCGTTTTTTTACCGGAGAATTTCACGACAACATTTGTCCGGCATCCTTGTAAGGAGGTCGATATTGTTGCGCACAAATGAAAACGGAAACAGAACCTGGTAGTTCGGTATGAATCAATATTTATTGATGTTGTCTGATCTTTTTAATTTTAACCTGCTTTATCTTGACCCTGTAATTAAAATGGTTATAAAAACAAATAATAAAATTATTACAAATAGCCGAAATAATATTAAAGCCGAACAGCGCATAAAAAAGCACCGTAACTTTTGTTGCTCATACCGTCCCTACCAGAGGATTTCACGACAACATCAGTCCGGTGCTCTTTTTGTAATAAAGCCGGTCGAAGGTGTTCGTGAAATGGAACGGAAAAGAACCTGGTAGTTCGGTATGAAACAACATTCATTTCAAATTTCATTCACTACATTATCATGACATTCATTCTATCTATTCTGAAATTTTTATGTAGAAAATCGTCAATTCAATAATAAACGATCTGTAATTTTTAACGAATAGTCAGATTCTATTCTATCTTGATATTATGTCAAGCGGGTGAATTCTTTTTTTTCTTCACTGAATTTTG
>JAITBS010000189.1 GCA_031283515.1 Planctomycetaceae bacterium | reverse complement strand
AAAATTAAAACCAAACGCCAGAACACTATAAAGTTCCCATATCTTCAATAATTTTGTAAAAATTCCATCGAGTACAAATTATAGGGATCATCTCTGATTATTTCAATGAGTTAGTCAACAGATTATTTATTGTTCTTTTTTTTTAACAGATTTTTCGGATAGTTTTTGATCGAATTTCTTTGAAGTTTTCTTTTGTCATTGTGTTGACATTTGGTTATTTTTTGCATATATTCTTTGAACCCTGCTGTTTTATTGGGAATAACTGAAAATGTTTTTCTCAAGAAGAAGAATTCGGATCGAAGTGAGCCGAATCATTTTTTGACGGTTCTATTTTGAAAAATCCGTAATTCTGAAGTTTTACATTTAACCCTCTAAACTCTCATGTCAACACCAACCAACACTGTTCAGATCGAAGTCAATGGTCGTCCGGTCAATGCCGTACCGGGTGAGACGTTACTGAAAACCTTGCAACGAGTCGGAATTCATGTTCCGACGCTTTGCTATTACGACGGATTACCGCCTAGCGGTGCCTGCCGAATTTGTGTTGTCGAAGTTGAAGGACAACGCAGTCTTGTACCGAGTTGTGCGTTTCCGGTTGCTGCCGGAATGAAAGTTAAAACTCATTCCGACCGAGCCGTTGAAGCACGACGTATGATTATCGAACTCCTTCTTGCCGATCATCCCGATGACTGCTTGTTTTGCGAACGCAACGGTAATTGTCAACTTCGGGAACTTGCCGAATCTTTTGGCATTCGACGACGACGATTCGTCGGACAAAAAGATACTTATTCCCGTGATTTTTCCGGTGAATCAATTGTCCGTGATCCGGAAAAATGTATTAAATGCGGAAAATGTGTACGGGTTTGTGAAGAGGTTCAGGGAGTTGCGTGCATTGACTTTATCAACCGCGGCTCCAAAACAACCGTCGGAACTGCTTTTGACGAAGGATTAAATGTTTCCAGTTGTGTCAACTGCGGTCAATGTGTAACAGCATGTCCTACCGGCGCACTGGTTGCTAAGTCTCATATCAAACGAATTATTGCGGCGTTGCGTGATCCGAATCTGCATGTTGTCGTGCAACACGCTCCGTCAGTTTCCATCGCACTTGGTGAAGAATTTGGTTTTGCGTTGGGAAGTGATGTTATGGGAATTATGCACGCGGCACTGCGGCAAATGGGATTTGACCGTGTTTTCGATACAAGTTTCAGTGCTGATTTGACAATTATGGAAGAAGCAACAGAATTAGTCAATCGTGTAAAAACCGGCGGCGTGTTGCCGATGTTCACAAGTTGTTCGCCGGGTTGGATCAAATATGTTGAAACATTTTATCCGAAAAATATTCCGAATCTTTCGAGTTGTAAAAGTCCGCAGGCAATGCTCGGTGCGGTAATCAAAACATATTACGCCGAAAAAAATAATCTTGATCCGAAAAAGATTTTCAGTGTTTCCGTGATGCCTTGTACTGCCAAGAAGTTTGAGGCGAGTCGTCCTGAAATGGGGCGCAGCGGTTATCAGGATGTTGACGCTGTTCTGACGACACGGGAACTTGCTCAAATGATTCGCCGGTTTGATCTTGACCTCAAGAGCCTGCAACCGGAACAGGCAGATTCACCTTTCGGCATCCGTAGTTCGGCGGGTAAAATTTTTGGTGTTACAGGCGGAGTGATGGAAGCGGCGATTCGGTCGGCGTATCATTTTCTGACCGGCAACGAACTCAATGATCTAAAAGTTGAAGCGGTTCGCGGTTTGGACGGTATTAAAGAGGCTCATGTTGACATCAACGGATTGAATGTTGGAGTTGCGGTGGTCAACGGTCTTGGGAATGCCAAACGGTTGCTTGATCAAATCAATTCCGGTGAGAAGAAGGATATTCATTTTGTTGAGGTGATGACTTGCCCTGGTGGTTGTGTTGGCGGCGGCGGTCAACCCTATGGGACGGATGTCCAAAAAGTCAAAGTGCGCACTCACGGTTTGTACACGATTGACGACGGCGAAAAACTGCGAGTTTCCCACGCCAATCCTGAAATTGTACAAATTTACAAAGAATTTTTCGGCGAACCCAATTCCCATAAATCACACGAATTACTGCACACCCATTACCACGAACGCGAAACGTTAACGTAAATTGTTTTATCAACAGAGTCCGCAGATTACGCAGATGTTCGCAGATTGTTTTTTTGAGAATTACGAAACAGAAAAAATAATAAATATTTTTGTAATATATCAGTAGAATTATTATTTTCTTCTTTTTCACCCTGAAGGGGTGGAATTTTCGTAACCGTAGGTCAAGCGAAGCGCGACCTACGGTAAACGCCTCGCCTCAACATCGCCTGAAAGGCGAAACTAAACGAACCCAATCGTAAAACCGGTGATCAAGAAAGTTCTGTCTTTCAGACAGAGGTTTGTACAGACACAAGTCCGCAGGTCGATGACCTGCGGTTATGAAAATTGTACCCCTTTGGGGTGAAGAAGAAAAACTAAAAGGCGGCTGAATAGTTACAATTTTTAAAATAATCTGTGAAAATCTGCGTAATCTGCGGACGATTTGAACGAAATATTCAAACCGTTAATAAAACAGGCGGTTACGTATATTTTACGAAGTTTCCGGTTAATGATCCGATGACAAAACTCTATCCTTTTGAATCTCATTTTCTTGACATAGATGGTTTTCGATACCATTATCTTGACGAACAACGTCCGAGAAATGCGGTAAATCGGGAGGTTTTGTTAATGGTTCATGGTAATCCGACGTGGTCGTTTTATTGGCGTAATCTTGTTGCGATATTTCGTGATCGGTATCGGGTGATTGCGGTTGATCACATTGGTTGCGGTTTATCGGACATGCCGGACGAATCACGTTATCCGTTTACTTTGGAACGCCGTATCGAAGATATTTGTCAATTGATTGAATTTTTGAATTTACAGAATATCACATTGATTGCTCATGATTGGGGCGGTGCGATTGGCATGGGAGCAGCGGTTCGATTACCGGACAGATTTGATCGGTTTGTGTTAATGAACACGGCGGCGTTTCGCGGAATTCAATGTCCGTTACGAATTCGGATGTGCCGGATTCCTGGGTTAGGACGGTTGTTGGTTCAAGGTTTTAACCTCTTTGCGAAAGGAGCAACCCGAATGGCAATTGCCAAACGGAAAGGTTTACCGAAAGAAGTTCGCGAGGGTTTGACGGCTCCTTATGATTCATGGGCGCACCGAACGGCGTTGTATCGATTTGTGATGGACATTCCGCTTTCACCGCGGCATCCAACTTACAAAACGCTTACCAATATTGAGGAAGCATTACCAAAATTTCGTAACAAACCGGTTTGTTTAATCTGGGGAATGTTGGATTGGTGTTTTACGCCGGACTATCTGAAACGTTTTCTTCAGTTTTATCCAGAAGCCGATGTTCACCGTCTCAATGACGCTCACCATTATCTTGTTGAGGATGCTCCTGAAGAGGTTATAAACGCATTGAACGAATTTCTGAAACGACATTGAATTTTTCTGTTAAAATGGTAACTATCTATTTTTATCAGCAGAGGACACAAGATATTTGGAAATTTTCGTCCGCAGATTTACGTAAAAATTACGCCCATTTTTAGAGATTATTTTTTTTGAGAATTATGAAACAGAAAAAATGCCCAAAACAGACGAAAAGAGAATAGGCTAAAAATATTCGTTTCAAAGAGTCGGTTTATTGCCGTTTCGGTAAAAACTCCGCTTGCGAATCTGCGAAAATCTACGGACTATTTGAATAATGTATTTGAGCGGTTAATAAAATAGACAGTTATTTAAAATTGTCTTTTGCATTCATGGCGGTTATCAATTATATTCTGTTGCGGTAAACATTTTGAGACCTTTCGATTTATGATAATGAAACGATTTTATTTAACGGTTCTATTTCTGACAGTTACGGTAAATTCAGGAATTGGTTTTGCCGACGCAACCGATACGGTGATTGAACAGGCGATGCGGGCAGTTGTTTCAATTTTTCCGGCAAATCCTAACGATCCGGCTGGTGGTGGAAGTGGAGTTGTGATTTCTCCAGACGGTTACGCATTGACAAATTTTCACGTGGTTCAACCTTGTGGTCCTGCGATGAAATGTGGAATGGCGGATGGTCAACTTTATGATGCGGTAATTGTTGGTCTTGATCCTGTCGGCGATATTGCTTTGATCAAATTACTCAACCGTAACGATTTTCCATTTGCCGGTCTTGCAAACAGTGATTTTGTTGCTATTGGCGATACGGCTATTGTGATGGGCAATCCGTTTCTGTTGGCACTTGACTACAAACCCTGTGTTTCCAAAGGAATTATTTCCGGTATTCATCGTTACCAATTTCCGTCTGGAACATTTTTAGAATACACCGATTGTTTACAAACGGACGCCGCCGTCAATCCGGGAAACAGCGGCGGTCCGCTTTTCAATAAACAAGGTGAAGTGATTGGAATTATTGGCCGTTGTTCTTTTGAAAAACGTGGCAGAGTTAATGTTGGTATTGGTTACGCGGTTTCGAGTAATCAAGTACGATATTTTCTTGGTGATCTGAAAAGCGGTCGAATTGTTGATCATGCGACGATGAATGTGGTTGTTTCAACCGACAAAGACGGACGAGTTCTATTTGATGAAATTCTTGTAACTTCCGATGCTTACCGGAATGGTTTACGTTACAATGATGAATTACTGCGGTTTGCGGGTAAAACTGTTGATACGGCGAATACGTTCAAAAATTTGATTGGTCTTTTTCCGAAACACTGGCGGCTTCCGGTTATTGTTCGCGGCAAGGATGGCGAACGGTTTGAATTGATGGTTCGTCTTGGTAATTTGCATAGTGAAGCGGAACTTATTGAAATGACGGAAAAAATGATCGAACCGCCGATTGTTCCGCCGGATTTCAAAAAACAACAGCAACAAAACCGTAACCGTGAAGAAACAGAAAAAGTTCCAGACGGTTTTAAAGAGATCGAAATTCCCGGACCGGATGGTCAACCGATTAAGTTGTTACGAAAAGAATTTTTTATTCCTGAAACGATTAAACCGTTTTATGAAAAACAACACGGTTATGCCAATTATTATTTCAACCGGCAAGAATTGAATCGAGTGCTTAATAATTGGCGCAAAAATTTTGATATTACGAAAGATACGGGTTGGAAGTTTTCCGGTCAATTGAAAAACCGAAAGGAATCTTTTTCGTTTCATATTGATGACAAAGGTGTTCGGTATGAATTGCCGGTTGAAAACGGTTTCTGGAACGCCGATTTAATGCTTCAAACGGAAGTTTTCATTGTTGATCCAATTACGCATTATCAATCACCGCGCGGCAGCGGAGGGTTGTTTACTGCACTTTATTTGTTACGTCAACTGGCGGTAAAGGAAACAATTCAGGACGCTGAAACCGTGTATATCGGAACTGCACCGATAGACGGGAATCCTGAAAAACGGTACGATGTTTGCGGTATGGCGTGGCGAGGTAATAATGTTCGTTTTTATTTCGAACCGGAAACAGGAGCGATTGTATTGGTTGAAATGTCGGGCAGCAGTCTTGATTTTCCGTGCGAAATTTTATTTCACCAAAATTCCGATAACAAAAATGAATGGAAAGTTCGATTTGGTCGGATTCTTTTTGGTACTTTTGAAATAAACTATTGGATTCCGAATGTACCGGTTGATATGTTTTCGTTCGATAAAAATGAAACACAAAATGAAACACAAATATTGAAAGAAACCGGAATACATACCGCTCCGTCGGTCATTACCGAAACATTACCAAAGATTGTCAAAATCTATGGAGCAGGAAATACTTCCGGAATGCACGGTTATCAAACGGGAATTTTTGTTTCGCCGGATGGTTATATTCTGACGGCGATTACTTCTGCATTGCAGGCGGACCCAATTCGTGTTGTATTGGATTCGGGGCGAAAATTTGAAACGCAATTGGTTGCGGCTGATCCGGTTATGGAACTTGCGCTGCTCAAAATTTCTGCAACTGAATTACCTTATTTTTTGATACAGGAAAATTCGTCCTCTATTCCTGAACCTTTGATTGGTGATTCGGTTTTTGCGGTTTCCAATCCGTTCAATATTGCGGAGGGCAATGAGCCGGCAACAGTTCAACACGGTTTTATTGCTGCCAAAACAACACTTCGGGCAAGACGGGGAGTTTTTGAAACACCGTATCAGGGAGCAATTTTCGTTATTGATATAACAACAAACAATCCGGGAGCTTGCGGTGGTGCGTTGATTTCGGCGGAAACCGGCAATTTAATTGGTATTCTCGGTAAAGAATTACGTAACAGAGAAAATAATAGTTGGCTGAATTATGCGATTCCGGTAACAGTGTTTCGCGAGAAGGTCAATGCAATGATTGTTCAAGCCAAAGAATTAACGATAACATCCGGTGTTATTCATCCACAACTTATTATGCCGAAAGCGATTACACTGGAGCGGGAATTGATTCCTGAAGACACGGTTCAATTGTTTCAAAATTGGGGATTCCTTTTGGTGTCGCCGGTATCGGGGCGAACGCCGCCGTTTATTGATTCGGTTCGTTCTGGTAGTGAGGCGGCTCGTCTTGGTTTATTCCCGGACGATCTGATTGTTATGGTCAACAATCATTTGACACCTTCTCTATCGGCGGTTGAATATCAAATTCATCAAGCAACTCCTGAAGAACCAATCGTCTTAACAATCGAACGCAACATGACTCTTCTCGATTTTACATTTACCGAAAAAAAGAAACAATAATTAAATTGATCATATAATATACTTATTGTACTTTAAAATGTAACTGTCTATTTTCAAAAATAAACTTTTCGTGTAATATATCAGTGGAATTTTTGTTTCTCCTACGTCCTGAAAGGACAACATAAGCCAGCCCTACCCAACGGGTAGGGTCAAAGTTACCGCCGACAAGATCGCCCTGAAAGGGCAGGATATTAGTTGATAGTGGAGAGTGTCGCAAGCGGAGTAATACCGTTTTGATAGTAATCCGCTTTGCGACTCTATCAACTATATTGCCCTTTCAGGGCGAAATTGTTGATGATGATTGTGTAACCCTACCCGTTGGGTAGGGCTGGCTTGTGTTGTCCTTTCAGGACGTAGGATGTCGCAAGCCTCCTATTTACCAAAACGTTATTACTCCGCTTGCGACACTATCCGCTTTCAACTAATAATCTCGCTCCTGTCAGGGCTCATAGAAAAGGATGCGGAAAGTATATGATTGCCTAAACCTCATTCTAACTGCCGATTTTATCTTTGTTCCGCATGTTGAATTCAATACAATCAGTTGCCGAATCTGTTTTTTTCGATATAATATCTTCGATTGTGGGTATAATATTTTTCAACGATAGATTGGAAACAGCACGTTTTTACGGTATTTTTTGAGTTTTTTTTGTGTACAGCGGTTTGTTGCCGGTTATTCGCGGATATTATACGACATATTTATTCGGAACTCTCTTCATTTCAGAAAACATCCGTTTGATAGTAATAATGGTATGTTTTCTACGGTACGGTCATTCAAATATTCAAGGAAAAAAATAATGACAAAACCAAATTTCGATTCACTCAATTCTCCTGATTCTCAAAACAATTTTCTAACAGATTTTGATCTTTATCTTCTTGGTGAAGGTACTCATTGGAAAAGTTATGAAAAACTTGGTGCTCATTTTCGTGAAGTCAATGGAGTTCAGGGCGTCAATTTTGCGGTTTGGGCTCCCAATGCGACAGCAGTTAGTGTTATTGGCGAGTTTAATAATTGGAATGGAACCATTCACCCAATGCACAAACATATTCCAACCGGTTTTTGGGAGGTTTTCATTCCAGACATGAAAGAATGGGTAACTTATAAATATCTTGTCCGCAATGGCGATACTGTTTTTGAAAAATCCGATCCAGTTGGTTTTTACGCGGAAATGCCTCCTTATACGGCTTCCAAAGTGGTCGAACTCAACCGGTATCAGTGGAACGATGCCGATTGGCTCGAAAAACGCAAAAACCGCGACAACGATTGGTTGTACAAACCAATATCCATTTATGAAGTTCATCTCGGTTCCTGGCGTCGCCCCGGTGACAATCCGAATCGTTGGCTGACTTATCGTGATGTTGCGAATCAATTGGTAGAATATGTTAAGGAAATGGGTTACACTCATATTGAATTACTTCCTGTTTCAGAACATCCTCTTTCCGCGAGTTGGGGTTATCAGATCGTCGGGTATTTCGCAGTAACAAGCCGTTATGGCAGTCCCGAGGATTTTATGTATTTTGTTGATCTTTGTCATCAAAATGAAATTGGGGTGATTATTGATTGGGTTCCGGCGCATTTTCCGCGTGACGGTCATGGACTACGTCAATTCGACGGTACAGCATTGTATGAACACGCCGATCCGAAACAAGGGGAACATCGCGATTGGGGAACCCTGATTTTCAACTACGGACGTAATGAAGTCCGTAATTTTTTAGTCTCAAACGCAATTTTCTGGATTGATAAATATCATATAGACGGTCTTCGGGTTGATGCGGTGGCTTCAATGCTTTATCTCGATTACAGCCGGAAATCGGGTGACTGGATTCCAAATGAATTCGGCGGACGTGAAAATCTCAAAGCTATTGATTTTCTCAAAATATTGAACGAACAAATCGGAATTCAATTTCCCAATGTTTTAACAATTGCCGAAGAATCAACCGCATGGCCCGGGGTTTCACGACCAACTTATTGCGGTGGACTTGGTTTTTCGATGAAATGGAATATGGGTTGGATGAACGATACGCTAAGATACATGCGGCATGATCCGGTACATCGCAAGTTTCATCATGACGAATTAACGTTTAGTTTAATTTATGCTTTTCATGAGAATTTTATTCTACCGATTTCTCACGATGAAGTGGTTCACGGTAAAGGTTCTATTCTGGATCAGGTTCCCGGTGATTTATGGCAGAAATTCGCCAATGCCCGTCTTTTGTACAGTTATATGTGGACGCATCCGGGTAAAAAACTGACTTTTATGGGCAATGAATTTGGTCAGTGGAATGAATGGAACTTTGATGAAAGTTTGCAATGGCATCTGTTACAATGGGAACCGCATCAGGGATTACAACGTTGTATTGCCGATTTGAATAAAATGTACCTCAATGAACCTGCTTTGTATGAAAATGATTTTGATGGACTTGGATTTGAATGGATTGATTGCCACAATTGGGAGACGAGCACATTTGCGTTTATCCGAAAGGCAAAAGAATGGCCTGATTTTCTTGTGGTGCTTTGTAATTTTACGCCGGTTCCTCGCCGAATGAAGATAGGAGTTCCGATCAAGTGTTATTATGAGGAGATTTTCAGCAGTGATTCGGAGTTTTACGGCGGCAGTAACACCGGTAATGGTCCCGGAATAGAAGCAACCGGCGAATGTTCCCACAATCGTCCGGCAACGATTGACGCTTATTTTCCGCCGCTTGGAATTTCCGTACTAAAGCCGAAATTCCAATAGAACTCCCATCAAAAAAGGAATTTTTGTAATATATCAGTGGAATTTTTATTTTTGATTCTTCACCTCGAAGGGGTGGTATTTTCATAACCGTAGGTCAAGCGAATCGCAACCTACGGTAAACATCTCGCCTCAACATCCTCTGAAAGACGAAACTAAACGATCCAAATCATACCTTCGATTTTTAAAATTCTGTCTTTCAGACAGAGTTTTTTTAGTTGTACGAGTCCGCAGGTCGATGACCTGCGGTTATGAAAATCACTCCCCTGTCGGGGTGAAAATCGAAAAACAGAAATTCCACTGAAATATTACCAAGTTTGTAATCAAATAAATATAACAACGGAATAAATTTGAACTCCAACCTCTAATAAAATGTAAAATCCGAAACAATCCATTTTTTCGGACTTTATCTATGAAAAAAATAAGTCAAAATAAATAGAATATATTCATTTTATCGTTATTTTAAACTACACTTTATCTGACTGATTATGTTTGTATTGATTGTTTGTATTGATTGATTATTTGAATCAATTTTTACATTTGTCTTGAACCGATTTTTAATTTTTCCTTAACTATCTATAATCGCGATGTACAGAAGAATTATTTTTTCGTTGTTTGTTTTTACCGCTTTATTTGTTACTTCGTTTGCGGAGACGGTTTCACCGTCTTCACCGAAAAATGACAGTACAAAACTTCTTCGGTTTCCTGATATTCACGGTAAAACCATTGTTTTTTGTTACGGCGGTGATCTTTGGAAAGTTGCGTCGAAAGGCGGGACGGCAACAAGGCTTACGGCTCATGAAGGTCTTGAAGTCTTTCCAAAATTTTCGCCGGATGGTAAATGGATTGCGTTTACCGGACAATATGACGGAGATGAACAAGTCTATGTTATTCCGGCAAGCGGCGGCGTTCCGCGTCAATTAACGTTTTATCCTTCTGTTGGTCCCATGCCGCCCAGACGCGGTTACGATAATATTGTTTACGGTTGGACGCCGGACGGTAAAAATATTGTGTTCCGATCACTTCGCGACTCCAATTCCGTAACCGAACTCGGTACCTTGTACACCGTTCCCATTCGAGGCGGATTGCCCAGAAAAACCGGAATGCCAACCGCTGGAGCCGGTGATTTTTCACCGGATGGCAAAAAAATTGTTTATTCACCGTTGTTTCGTGATTTCCGGTCATGGAAACGTTACGAAGGCGGTTGGACACAGTATTTAGTGATTTTTGATTTGGAGACCAAAGAGTCTAAGCGGCTTGATCAACATCCGCGAACAGAACGCGAACCAATCTGGATTGACAACAAAATCTACTTCACCTCCGACCGAACCGGTACAATGAACCTCTTTGAGTATAACACCCAAACAGAAAATATTGTTCAGTGTACCGATGAACGCCAATGGGATGTCCGTTGGGCTTCCGGTGATAAAGAAGGACAAATTGTTTATGAACTCGGCGGCGAATTAGTTGTTTATAACACCAAAGCACCACAGGATACAGAACGATTTTCAAAGATCAATGTTCGAGTTCCTCATGACGGTCTTGCGATGCGTCCTGCTCGGATCAATGTAAGCGGAAATATTGAACAGTATGCTGCCGCACCCGGTGGGAAACGCGTGGCGATGACTGCACGCGGCGATCTTTTTACGGTTCCGGTTGACAAAGGTTACGTTCGGAACTACACCTGTTCCAGTAACGCTCATGAACGTTGTCCTGTATGGTCCTACAACGGCAAAACAATTGTGTACATTTCCGATAAAACCGGTGAAGATCAACTTTATCTTCAGGAAGTTCAGGGAACAAAAACACCGTTACAATTAACCAATACCTTCAAAGGTCAACTCGATTATTTGCGAATTTCTCCTTGCGGACGATATCTTTCCGTTAGTGATTGTAACGCGAAACTCTGGATTGTTGCAGTGCAGGGTAATGAACATTTTAAGCAAGGTATTCCGGTTGAAGTTGTTACGGCATTGCATGGCGGAATTCCGGTTGGTAATTGGTCGCCTTGCGGCGGGTATCTTGCGTACATTCTGTATGATCCGCAAGGCTTCGGGCAACTTCATATCTACGAACTGGCAACAAAAAAATCTCGTCTGATTACTGATCCGGTATTTGATGTTCGTGAACCTGTTTGGGAACCGGCGGGAAATTACCTTTATTTTTTGTCACAGCGAGAGTTTGCGCCGCAACATAGTTCTGTGGAATGGAATTTTGCCGGTAATCGTAACACCGGTATTTTTGCATTGGCATTACGAAAAAATGTTGCGAATTTGTTTGCGCCGCAATTCGACGAGGAAACAACTCCCATTACTCCAACACCGCTCAACACAACATCAGGAACCTCGTCCAAACCGCCGGAAGAAACAACAACTGATGCCGGAGCAAGCAATGATACGACAAAACTTGTTCCTAAACCGTCAATTCCTAAACTGACCAAAATTGATTGGGATGGTCTTTCCGACAGGGTTATTCGGATTCCTGTTACAGCAGATAATTTTGATAATTTTTCTGCAAGCGGACAATTTTTGTACTATCTCAAACGCGATGCTTCATTTTATGGGCGTGATGCGGAACGAAAACCGCGTCTCATGATTTATGATTTGAAAGAACGTAAAGAATCACTTTTACTCAATGATGTGGACGGATATTCGATGGCGACGGATTTTTCCAAAGTTGTTTTTCGTTCAGGAAAGGTGTTGAAGGTTTGTGAGCCGAAAATTGCGTCGAAAGTTACCGACCTGAAAACGGACAATTTGTTTGTTGATCGAGTTCCTGCTGAAGAGTGGGCGGAGATGTTTGAAGAAACATGGCGGAAATTCCGTGATTATTTTTACGTTAAAAATATGCACGGTTATGATTGGGATGCTTTGAAACGGCAATATCATGAACTTCTTCCTTATGTTGCACACCGAAGTGATTTGAATTATGTTCTTAGTGAAATGGTTGCTGAATTGAATGTTGGACATGCCTATATTCAGGGCGGCGATTTTGTGCAACCGAAACGTCCTGTTGTTGGGTTGCCGGGTTGCCGTTTTGAACTTGATACAAAATCGAACCGTTATAAAATTTCAACTGTTTTTCGCGGTGAAAACGAGGAATCGAAATACCGTTCGCCGTTAACTGAAGTTGGGGTAAACGCTCAAGTTGGGGATTACGTTTTACAAATTGACGGTATGGAGTTGACTGGAGACGAAAATCCGTACCGATTATTGCAACACCGGAGTGATCCGGTTACGTTGACGCTCAACACCGAACCTTCGCTCAAAGGTTCACGAAAAACTGTGTATGTTCCCGTAACAAGCGAACAGAATTTACTTTATCTCGATTTTGTTCTGAAAAACCGTGAAAAAGTTGCTAAAGCGACAGAGGGTCGTGTGGGTTATCTTCATATTCCTGATATGGGGGCTGCTGGTTCTTATGAATTTTTGAAATGGTATTATCCGCAAATTCGTAAAGAAGGTTTGGTGATTGATGTTCGGAGTAATGGCGGGGGAAATATTTCGCAATGGATCATTATGCGGCTGAACCAACAATTACTCGGAACCCGATTTGGCGGTACCAATATTTCACCGAGTGCCTATCCGGGCAACGCCCGATTTGGTCATCAGGTTTGCCTGATCAATGAAACTTCGGCAAGTGACGGTGATATTTTTCCTTATTATTTCCGTAAGGCGGGACTAGGATTATTGATTGGCAAACGGAGTTGGGGCGGAGTGGTTGGAATTTCACCGCGCGGTCAATTGTTGGATGGCGGCATGGTGTTTGTTCCTCTTCGCGGCACAAACGATGAAAACGGTCATTGGATTATTGAAGGAAAGGGAGTTGAGCCGGACATTGAAGTGGAAAACGCCCCAAAATCAATGCTTGAAGGTGATGACCCGCAACTTCAACGTGGTATCGAAGAAGTTCTCAAACGTATGGAAGCGGAACCCAAAAAATGGCCCAGCCAACCTGCCGATCCCGTTAAAACAAAAGAATAACCGTTCACAGAAATAATTACAAAACAGAAATAAAATTGTTTTTGAAAAATATCTCAAAAAAATTAGGTGGGGGTATTGCCTAATCAATTCTCTTGAGTATATTATTACCTTCCTTTACACTGTAAAGTCGTAAAGTCAGAGAGAAATGTGAATCGTTTGTTTGCAATCGTTCGGAAGAATCTAAAATTGCACTTCTGATTCAACCGCAGAACATTTTTTACAAAGTGTTCTGTTCTCCCCTTGACGAAAAACGGTGTGATGGTAAATTTACTGACTTCCCTGACCAATCGGGTTTGATTTAATGAATTGAGTTCGATAACAGGGGTCAATTTAAGTTGTTTGGCAATTAGGATTAGGAAAGAACCAGCGGAGAATGACCGTGACGGGAATTGGACAAGAAATAATTCGGATTCGAATGGAAGCGTTTGACCACGCTATACTCGACCAAAGTGCTACCGATATTGTTGATACAGCAAAAAGAACCGGTTCTGTTGTTCGTGGTCCGATCCCACTGCCAACCCGAATCGAACGGTACACCGTTTTGTCTAGCCCCCATGTCGATAAAAAAGCTCGACAACAGTACGAAATACGAACGCATAAACGTGTTATCGATATCGTTCAGGCAACCGCTAAAACAATTGATGCCTTGAACAAATTGATTTTGCCGGCAGGTGTTGATATTAAAATCAAAGCAACCGGAAAAAAATAAATAATGCAATTTTATCGGCTGGAGTGTTCCTCTCCAGATATCAAATATCATTATCAATATTATCAGAATAACTGTATTATCAGGACAATATAAGTTTGAATAACAACCCGAAAAAATATTATGGGAATCGGATTATTGGGACAAAAAGTCGGATGTACACAATTGTACACAGAAACCGGTGAGGTTATTCCGGTTACGGTGATTCAAGCCGGACCGTGTAATGTGTTACAACTTCGTACGTATCAGCGTGATGGCTATGAAGCCGTACAAATCGGATTCAAAGACAAAAAACGTAATCGGGCTTCCAAAAGTGAACGTGGACATGTTGCCGCCATCGAAAGCAAACGCAGGAAACAACGCATCACAACAGGACAAGAACCTGTACCAAAAGCAAATTGCGAACCCAAAAAATTTATTCGTGAATTTCGCCTACCGATTGAAGGTTTTATAATTGGTCAGGAATTAACGGTTGATGTGTTTGAACAAGTTCATTCCGTTGATGTTACAGCGATAAGTAAAGGCTGCGGTTATGCTGGAGTTATGAAGAGGCATAATTTTTCCGGTCAACGGGCTTCGCATGGTGTTAAAAAATGTCACCGCCATCTTGGTAGTTCCGGTTGCAGTGCGTTTCCCAGCAGAACACAAAAAGGAAAACGAATGCCCGGACAATATGGTGCCGACCAAGTAACAATCCGAAATCAAAAAGTGGTTTTGATTGACAAAGAAAATAACTTGTTAGTCATTCGCGGTGCAATACCAGGTCCCAAAGGAGGTTATGTTCGGATCAGTCCGACAAATATTCTTCCGGTCCCCAAAAATAACACTTGGAAATTAACCTTAAAAACAGCCCAATAACTTGCGGCTTTGTCCTCAGATTAACAAAACAAGATACAAAGAACACTCAGAATTGTTGAACCAATATTACTATGGCTAACGTCGAATTACCAATTTTTGATAAATCAGGAAAGGAAATCGATAAACTAACTGTCGATCCTGATACGATTGCCTCACGCATTAGTTCACAACTCTTGCACGATGCTGTTGTTATGTATCAATCCAATTTACGTCAAGGTTCTGCTAAGTCAAAAAGCCGTGCCGAAGTTGCCGGACATAAAAAGAAAATGTATCGGCAAAAAGGAACCGGTAATGCCCGTGCCGGTCATCGGCGAAGCGGTGTTCGACGCGGCGGCGGTCATATTTTTGCCAAACAACCGCGTGATTGGTCTTACCGATTGCCGCGCAAAGCTCTTCAAGTTGCAACAAGAATGGCGGTTGCCTCAAAAATAAATGATTCTCAAATTACGCTGATTGACGCTCTTTCGATTGATACTCCAAAAACGAAAGAAATGGCATCTGTCCTTAATATACTCAAAATTAAAGAAACAGTTCTTGTTGCCATCGAATCTTATAACGTTAATCTGTACAAAAGTTTCCGAAATATTGATGGTGTACGAATTCTTCCCGTTTCGGAACTCAATGCCTACGAAGTTCTCAGACCCAAAAGGGTTTTATTTACCAAAGCGGCTTTTGAAGCGTTTATCGCTAAAATTCCCGCCAAATCACCGAACAACTAATTTAATTAAAAGAATCAAAACAAATCCTATACCACTGACTATTAAATAAAATGAACGGAGGCAAATCATGCCTAAAAACAAAGATATAACCAAAACAAACCTAAAACTTGAACCCTATCAAATTATTCTGCGTCCCCTTGTAACAGAAAAAGGATACCATCGCGCCGAACATCAAAATACTTATTACTTTGAAGTACATTCCTTAGCGAGTAAAAGTCAAATTAAAAGTGCTGTTGAATACTTATTTGAAGTCAAAGTAATTGATGTCAGAACACAGAACCGTAAAGGAAAACCAGTAAAAACCCGTTATCAGCGAATCGTCAAACGACGGAATTGGAAAAAAGCAGTCGTTAAACTTCATCCCGAAAGCAAAATTAATTATTTTTAATCTTTTTAATTTTTTTAATCAATAGAGTTTTAATAAATTGTTTGTGAACTCAATAATTCTTGGTTTCACAAAATCGAAAGAGTCGTCAATATGGGCGTTAAAAAATACAAAGCAAATAATGCCGGTCGCCGGAATATGAGCGTTAGTGATTTCAAAGAACTAACGAAAGGTTCCAATGCGGAAAAAAGTCTTTTAAGACCAAAACGGCGAACAAACGGACGTAATAATCAAGGTATTATTACAGTTCGTCATCGCGGCGGCGGTCACAAAAAACAATTTCGGTTAATTGATTTTCGACGCAATAAAGATGGAGTTACGGCAATCGTTAATTCCATTCAATATGATCCGAACCGTACTGCACGTATTGCGTTGTTATATTATGTTGACGGCGAAAAACGTTATATTTTGGCTCCGGAAGGACTTAAAGAAGGTGATACGTTATTGAGTGGTTCCGGTGCGCCGCCGGTTATTGGTAATTGCCTTCCGCTCACGGAAGTTCCGCTTGGTGCGGAAATTCATAATATTGAATTGCAACCGAAAAAAGGTGCGGCATTATGTCGTTCTGCCGGTACGAAGGCAACACTTGTTGCACGTGATACCGAAAACGGTTGGGCACAAATCAATATGCCGAGCGGTGAAATCAGACGTGTTCCGGTTAATTGCCGAGCGGTTATCGGCGTGGTTGGTAATATCGATCACATGAATATCGTGATCGGCAAGGCTGGTCGAAGCCGTTGGTTGGGACGACGACCTCATGTTCGAGGAACGGCAATGAATCCTATTGATCACCCACACGGCGGCGGTGAAGGTCGAACAAAAGGCGGACGACATCCTGTTACGCCGACAGGAAAACCAACCAAAGGAACTTCCACCCGAAAAAAACGAAAACCATCAAACAAAGCAATTCTCCGACGAAGAAAAAGCCGGCGTTATGGTATTTTGAAATTGTCGTGATTTGTACAATATTAGAATTTTTTTGTCCCCCTCCCTGACATCGTTGTAATTTCCTGTAGAATTTCGAGACTGGAAAATGAGCAGATCAATTAAAAAAGGACCGTTTGTTAATCCTAAGTTGTACGCAAAAGTTGAAAAACTAGATACAACCGGAAAAAAAGAACCTATTAAAACTTGGGCACGTGCTTGTACTATTGTTCCCGAATTTGTAGGTCATACGTTTCTGGTTCATAACGGTAAAGTATTCAACAAAGTTTTTGTAACTGAAGAAATGGTTGGTCATAAACTTGGCGAATTTTCAATGACCAGAATATTTCGAGGACACGGTGGAAAAGGCGGAAAAAAATAGTGTGTTGTGTTGAATAAATTATCCGCTCAAGTCCCCTATTGATATTGGTAAATCCGAAACAGTTGTTAAGGTGAAATCATGCTGAATAATAAAATATATCAGGCGAGACTCCGTTATACAGCGATGAGTGCGCGAAAAATCAGACCGTATGCTGATCTTGTTCGTGGTAAATTTGCAGATGTTGCTCTTGAAATTCTTGCTTGTTACCCAAGTCGCGGTGCCAGATTGATTGAAGAGGTTATTAAAAGTGCTGTTGCTAATGCTCAACACCTTCATGCTATCAATGTTTCTGATCTTGAAGTTCTTGAGATTCGTATTGACGGCGGTCCGATGACACGGCGATTTCGTCCCAAATCACGCGGTGCTTCAACCATTTATTTGAAACGGTCATCACACATTACAGTCATTGTCGGTTAATCCGGTAATTGTTTAACCATTAACCATACGGTTTAATCCAATAGACAATAATTATATTAACATAACGTAATTTATTTTATTACTTATACCAAGTTTACGTCTGAATCGTTTGAAACTGAAACTCAGTAAAGTTAGAGAATTACAATGGGTCAGAAAGTGAATCCGGTTGCTTTTCGTACCGGAATTATGGAAGATTGGAAGAGTCGTTGGTACGCATCCAAAAAAGAATTTGCCGAACTTCTCGTTGAAGACAAGAAGATTCGAGATTTTATCAAGAAGCGCAAAGACCCAAACGATTCCAGACATGAAAAACCGATGTATCCTGCGATTTCGAAAATCGAAATTGAACGGACACGCGATGAAGTTCGAGTGATTTTGCATTCGGCAAAACCCGGCATTATGATCGGGCGGCGTGGTGAAAAAGTCGAAGAACTTCAAAATGATCTCCAAAAAATTACCGGACGACGAATCAATTTGATTATTGAAGAGATTGTTCGTCCTGATATTGTTGCTCAATTAGTTGCGGAAGATATTGGCGAACAACTCGTAAAACGAGTCGGTTTTCGCCGAACAATGAAACGGGCAATGGAATTGGCAATGGAATCCGGTGCTAAAGGGATCAAAATTCAACTTTCAGGTCGATTGGGTGGAGCCGAAATGGCGCGTTGCGAAAAACAAATCGCCGGTTCAATTCCGCTTTCAACACTCCGAGCCAAAATTGATTATGGTTTTCACGAAGCCAAAATCGCACAAGGTCATATCGGTATTCAAGTTTGGATCAATCAAGGTGAATATAGCGAGGTAGATAACAATGGCGCGAATGCCCAAACGAGTCAAACATCGAAAAATCCAAAGAGGTCGTATAAAAGGTGAAGCGACACGCGGAAACGATGTTGTTTTTGGAGATTACGGATTACAAACCATTCAAGGCGGCTGGATTAGTGCAGCAACGATTGAAGCGGGACGTATTGCGGCTCAGCAATACCTGCGGACGGAAGGTCGTTTGTATATTCGGATGTTTCCTCACAAATCAATCACTTCCATTCCGCTCGAAACCCGAATGGGAAAAGGAAAAGGGGAACCGGAATACTGGGCGGCAGTCGTCAAACCGGGAACAATTATGTACGAAATTTCCGGCGTGCCGGAAGAAACGGCAAAAATGTGTTTCAATCGTTTAGCCCATAAAATGCCGGTTAAATGTAGATTCGTAAAACGAAAGGTTATGTGATGAAAGTAACTAAAGTATCCGAATTGCGGGATATGAGTTCAGATCAACTCGAAATCATTCTCAAAGAAGCGAAAGAGACATTGTTTCACCTTCGTCTCCAAGCCCGTATGGAACGACTCGATTCCCCAAGCGAACTCAAAAAAAATAAACGTTTGATTGCAAAAATCCTAACACTCAAATCGTTACGCTCCAAAACACAGGAACATAAATAAACAATATAACACTACAAAAATAAGGTCGTTCGAAATGCCTAAGCGAGTTGTAATCGGTGTCGTAACAAGCGATAAAATGAAAAAAACCAGAAGAGTCGAAGTTTCGCGTCTGGTTAAGTATCCCAAGTACGGAAAGTATGTTAAACGCCGTACCGTGTGTTACGTCCATGACGAGGAAAATGTGTCCTCTGTCGGTGATACTGTTGAAATAATTGAAAGCCGCCCGATGTCACGATTGAAACGTTGGAAACTTGTTAATATTGTTTCGAAGGGAAATACGATTGATGTTGTTGCTCTTCGCGCTGCGGCAAAAGAAGCCGAATCACAATAATTGTTCTTGTTTTGTATTGTTTAAAGAACACAATAATAAAGTTACACACAACTTAATAGATTCGTATAGAATAATATTTCACTAACAAACTCCTATCAAAGAATATTTTAAGGTGGTTGGTTATGATCCAGATGCAAACCAGATTAGATGTTGCCGATAACACCGGAGCCAAAGAATTGATGTGTTTTAAGGTTTTAGGAGGAACACATCGCCGTTTTGCCGGACTTGGGGACATTATTGTGTGTTCCGTTAAGTCTGTGATTCCGGGAAGTAATATCAAAAAAGGTGCCGTCGTTAAGGCAGTGATTGTTCGTACCAAAAAGGCTTATCGGCGTGAAGATGGAAGTTACGTTAAGTTTGATTCTAATGCGGCGGTTTTGATTGACAATAATAAAAACCCGATTGGAACCCGTGTATTCGGTGCGGTTGCCCGTGAACTCCGCGAAAAAGACCGAAAGAAAAAAGGAAAAGGAAAAGCCCACGGCGAAGAAGGTTTTGTCAAAATTATTAGTCTTGCCAGCGAAGTCGTCTAAGATTTTATTATTTCCGTTAGTACCATGCGAATAAATAGAAATGATCAAGTTCTCGTTCTTATCGGAAGAAACAATGGTAAAAAATCCAGAGTTGTTTCTGTTGATCGAGAGGAAGCAAAAGTAACCGTAGAAGGTGTGAATGTTGTACATAAACATGTTCGCCGAAGTCGTCGTAATCCACAAGGCGGACGGCTTTCTATGGAAATGCCGATTTCAGTTTCGAATGTTAAATTAATTTGTCCGTTCTGTTCTCAACCGACACGAGTTGGATTTCGGTTTGATAAAGATGGTACAAAATACCGTGTCTGCAAAAAATGTAAAGCAGATATCAATATTGTTTCTCGGGTGAAGAAAACAATTATAAAATAGTTATTATTACTAAAGATATTCATTAAATATTTAGAGTAGCCTGCCTAATAAAACTTTTGGAGTTGCGTACAACGCCGCAACTGGAGAATCAGATTTATGGCAAAACCACGTTTGCAAGAAAAATATCAGAAGGACATTATTCCGGCATTGAAAAAAAGTCTTAAACGCGATAATGTTATGTCGCTTCCAAGACTTCAGAAAATTGTTGTGAATATGGGTGTCGGTAGTAACCTCAACGAAAAAAAGTATATGGAGGAAGCCGCCGATGTATTAACGCAAGTTACTGGACAAAAACCGGTTATTACCAAAGCGCGAAAGTCAATTGCGAACTTTAAACTCCGTGAAGGAATGAATGTCGGTTGTATGGTCACACTTCGCGGCACCCGAATGTATGAATTTATGGATCGTCTTATCTCTATTGTTTTGCCGCGAGTTCGCGACTTTCAAGGATTAAATCCGAAAAGTTTTGACGGTCACGGTAATTACAATCTTGGTTTGACGGAATTCCTTGTGTTTCCCGAATTGAACCCTGATAAATATTCGAAAAGTCAAGGGATGAATATTACATTCGTTAGCCGAAGTAATAGCGATCATGACTCCCGTGAAATGCTTCGTGCTTTCGGAATGCCGTTTCGTGCCGACGCTCCGCAAAAACGTAAAAAATAAGCAACATTAGTCGGCTATCGCCGACCAACCTTTCGGCGAAAGGTTGACTACCTGACGAAAGGTTGACTACCTACTGAATAGAGACAAATAAGTAACGTGATTCATGAACGAATTACGAAAACAATATCACGAAACATTAAGACTTTAGAGGTTTATCAGTACAATATTTTTCATTCCTGATCTTCCTAACTTCTTAATACTTAATTCCTTACTATTTATGGCAAGTATAGCAAAAATTAATAAAGCAAAAAGTATTCCGAAATTTTCCAGCCGCAGGGAAAATCGTTGTCAACTTTGTGGTCGTCCGCGGGCGGTCTTTCGGAAATTCGGGATTTGTCGAATTTGTTTCCGTAATCTTGCCAATCAAGGCTTGATTCCCGGCGTTAAAAAATCAAGTTGGTAATTAGGGAGAAAAAAACTATGATGACCGATCCAATCGCTGATATGTTGACGCGTATTCGTAACGCTGTTCGAATTGAAAAAGCCGCTGTTGATATTCCGTTTTCTGTTGAGAAAAAAGGAATTGGTGATGTCCTGAAACGTGAAGGCTATATTTGGGACTGGGAAGAAATTGAAGCCAAACCGGTTTCTATTCTCCGTGTCCATCTCAAATATGGTGCGAATGGTGAAAAAATTGTTAATACGATCAAACGAATCAGTAAACCGGGTTGCCGTGTTTATGTTTCAACTTCCGATTTGAAGCCGGTTTTGAGCGGATTGGGAATTCGTATCCTCAATACGAATCGCGGTATTTTGAGTGATCGGGAAGCCAAATTGAAAAATGTCGGCGGTGAAGTTATTTGCACCATCTGGTAAACAAATAATTTGCCCCTAATGTCCTAATTCTAAAATATATTAGAGTTTAGGAATAAGTTTATAGGAGAATAGATGAAAAATCATATTGGTTTTGATCGTTTAGGAGGATTTCCTGTTAATGTTGGATTTTTAGTCCTGATTGTAATTATAAGTGGTTGTGATGCAGCGTCTCTCGACCCCAAAATTGCCGTTAAAGAAACGGCTCTTGCAGGACAAAAATATCTCATTCTGGAGGTAAATTCCTTTGATTCGCCGGAACAGTACGACAATTTAATTGCTTATTGGCAGAACATTAAAACAAAGCATTGTCCCCAAGATTTCCGTGAAAAATTCGAACAATGGCGTTCTCTCGAAATTGAATGGTTAGAAAAATGTAAGGCAGGTAATCATAAAGCAGCAAACGACATGGATAAATTGACTTTCGGTAAGGATGCTCTTGATCTTGCAGAACAAAAGTATGGCTACAAACGGCGTATTTCATTTAAACTAATCCCGTACAGCGAATGGATAGAATGGATTAAACGAGACGATATTTAGCCAACCGGTAAAAGACCAATGTGATGTTTCGCCGAAATATCACGTTGGCGGTAGCCGACAGTAAATCAGATTCGAGACGGCAATTTGTGTTGCCAAACGGAAATTAGAGGCAAAGTTGCCTATCGGCAACGCTTTTCGGCGAAAGGTTGCTCTCATGTTGATTTATTATTGAACATTTTACTGAATAGATACAAAACAATAAAACATCAATATTTTTATTTTACTTAATATTCGCGGTTAAAAACTAACATGTCAAGAATTGGAAAAAAACCGGTTGTTGTTCCGAAAAACGTGAAGGTGTCGATTGACGGCTCCAATATTACCGTTGAAGGAACACTCGGAAAACTCGAACAATGGTTCAGTCCGAATGTTAAAGTTACATTGGATACTGCGTCGGGAGTGATTCTGGTCGAAAGAGCCAATAATTCCCGTGAAGCCGCCGCAATGCACGGACTATATCGTGCTTTGTTCCAAAATATGGTTGTTGGTGTTACAACCGGTTATGAAAAGAAACTCGAAATATTCGGAACAGGATACCTTTTCGCTGTTCAGGGTAAGGTTTTACAGATTCGCGCCGGTTTTGCCCATGAAGTCCAAAAACCAATTCCCAACGGTTTGACGGTAACATGTCCTGATCAGGTTCATGTGAGTATTAAGGGAATTGACAAACAATTGGTTGGTCAGTTTGCCGCCGAAGTCCGCTCCATCCGAAAAGCAGAACCTTATCTCGGTAAAGGAATCAAATATGACGGTGAAGTGATTCGGCGTAAAGAAAGTAAAGCAACAACTAAAAAATAGAACAGTAAAAAATAAAAGCAAAAATAGTTGATAGGTCAATCGTAGTCCGATTACATTATTTTTTGCAACATAATTGAGAACAAGTTTTTGTAGTTTATTTAAATTGATTCAGGTGTTTTTGTGAAAAAGTATCAACAAATTAACAGACAACGGCGTAATCGAGCGTTTCGTGTTTCTAATGCGGTGAAGCGTTTTTCGAATCGTCCTCGACTTTGTGTGTTCCGCAGCAACACGAATATTTACGCTCAGATTATTGACGATGAAGCCGGAAAAACACTCGTTTCCGCCGGAACACGGGATAAAATATTGAGAACCGAAATTGGTAACGGTAGTAATTGTACCGCTGCGGAAAAAATCGGTGAAACAATTGCTAAAAAAGCTCTTGATGCCGGAATTACAAAGGTGGCGTTTGATCGTCATGGTTTTAAATATCATGGTCGGATTAAAGCGTTGGCAGATGCGGCTCGTAAAACGGGGCTCGACATTGGAGCAGCCGGTGAAGAAAAAGTGAAGGACGATTCCAAGTCCGCTCCGAAAAAACAAAAAGCGTCCAAAAATGATAAAATCACTGCCAAAGTCTCTGCCGGTAAAGCAGCAAGTAACAAAAAAACAAAATAAATAACCAACAACTTTTAATACGAAAATATGAGTTCTACGACAAATGAATCGACCCAAGGTGGTCTTGTTGATAAGGTAGTTAAAATTAAACGTTGCGCTGCTGTGGTTAAAGGTGGTCGGCGTTTTAGTTTTGCTGCAATGGTTGTTGTTGGCGACGGCAATGGTCGGATTGCTTGGGGTTACGGTAAAGCCAATGAAGTACCTCCGGCAGTTGACAAAGCGGTTAAAGATGGTTCGCAAAAACTCAAGCAGGTTCAACTGGACGGAACAACAATTCCGCATGAAATTACCGGACATTTTGGTTCGGCGCGGGTTGTGTTGGTTCCGGCAAGTCCTGGTACGGGAGTGATTGCGGGAGCGGCGGTGCGGGCTGTTTGTGAGGCTTGCGGGATTCACGATATTCTGACCAAAAGTTATGGAACATCGAATCCGACCAATGTGGTCAAAGCAACCATTGAAGCGTTGTTACATTTACGGACTCAAACGGAAATCGAACGGTTACGAGGAGTTTCTCTATGAATATAAATGATGTTAATTCTAAAGCGTCCGCTTCCCGAAAACGCAGACGCGTGGGTCGTGGTATTGGTTCCGGTCGCGGAAAAACCAGTCAACGCGGTCACAAAGGTCAAGGTTCTCGTTCCGGTTCGTCCATGAATCCGGTATTTGAAGGCGGTCAAATGCCGCTTGTCCGGCGTATTCCCAAACGAGGATTCAATAATAAAGGTTTTGCGGATATTGTGATCGGAGTCAATGTTGACGACCTTGAAATTTTCTTTGAAAAAGGCGAAACGGTTACGCCGCAATTGCTTAGAGAAAAAGGTGTTGTCAAAAAAGTTTTTGACCAAATTAAAATTCTCGGCAACGGCGAACTGACCAAACCGCTTGATGTTTCGGCTCATTCTTTTTCTGTAACTGCGCAAAAGAAAATCGAAACGGTTGGCGGCAAAGTTATTGTATTGCCTACGAAAAAACCGGTTGTCAAAAATAAAATGGGTTCCCGTAAAAAAGCCCAACAATCAAAATCAGCTCAATCAAAATCCTAAAAATGTTTAAAAGAAAGGTATCATTTTAATTGTTCCTTTCTTTTGTTAATTTTGTTAATTTCCTTAATTATTCCTAATTCCTATCGGCAACCTTTGATGTTCTTGCTTCAATAATTCTATGTTCCAGAAAATTCGTGTTATATTTTCGATTCCTGAACTTCGCCAGAAGATACTGTTAACGCTTGGTCTTTTGGCGGTGTATCGTATTGGGTGGTGGATTCCGCTTCCGATTACCGATATCGCGAAGATGCGCGATTTTTGGGCAGATCAACAAGGACTTGGTTCTTTGATGGCTCAGATTTCGGTTTTCACAGGAACTTCCTTTGAACAACTGACGATTTTCGGTCTTGGTATTATGCCGTACATTTCGGCATCGATCATTTTCCAACTTTTAGCGACTGTTTGGGAACCGCTCGAAAAATTACAAAAAGAAGGCGAAAGCGGACGCAAAAAAATCAATGAATATACTCGTTACGCAACAGTTATTATTTGTTTGTTCCAAAGTTTCTTTTACGTTTTTACGGTAGGGCGAATGGGACTTTACAACAGTGCGATTCTCAATCCTGATAATTCGTTACCACTCGGTTGGCTTATAGCGGCGGTTGTGGTGATGACGGCTGGTTCCACATTTTTGATGTGGCTTGGCGAACAGATTGACGAATACGGTATTGGTAACGGTATTAGTCTTTTAATCATGGCAGGAATTCTCGCCAACCTCCCAGCCGCACTCCAAAAACTTGGCGGACGACTTTACAACAAAGAAACCGGTTTCCGATTAGGTTCTGATAATTCACAATTTGGTGTTGAAATTCTGCTTGTTTTGACGGTGTTGTTTATTACGGTGGTTGTAGGAGTCATCTACATCACAAAGGGGCAACGCCGTATCCCAACTCAAAGTGCCAAACATATTCGCGGTCGTAAAACATTCGGAGGAAATCGTCAATATCTTCCGCTTAAAGTCAATCAGGCTGGTGTGATGCCGATTATTTTTGCGAGCAGTTTGTTGCTTTTCCCGCAAGCGTTTTTTGGTATTGTTGACGGTCAAAATATAACAAATTGGTTTTTTGGACCGATTGTTCGATTTTTGCACGATGTTTTCCAACGGCAAACGTTTTCTTATATTATTCTGTTTGTGGTTGGGATTTATTTTTTCTGTTATTTTTGGACTGCCGTTACATTCAATCCGAAAGATATGGCTGAAAATCTGAAAAATTACGGATCATTTATTCCGGGTTACCGACCGGGTACGACAACCGCCAATTATCTTGAAAAAGTGATGGTTCGCATTACTTATGTTGGTGCATCGTTCCTTGCTCTTATTGCTATTTTGCCGCAGATTATTTCAACTGTTATTGTTGGAACGGAAAACTATATGTTGGCAGGATTTTTCGGCGGAACGAGCCTTTTAATTGTTGTCAGTGTGATTATTGATCTTGTTGATAAAATTGACAGTCATCTTGTGATGCGGAATTACAAGGGATTACTTGAAAAAACCAAATAACTAAAAATTAATTTTAATAATCAATTTCCATGCGAATTATTTTTATTGGTCCTCCTGGAGCAGGAAAAGGAACTCAAGCAGAAAAAATTATTGCCAAATATAGACCGGCCCATCTTTCAACAGGTGATATGTTGCGGGCGGCGCGGGATGCGAAGACAAAAATTGGTCTTGAAGCGGAAAAATACATGTCTGGCGGTCAACTTGTTCCTGATGATGTGATTATTGGTATTATTTCGGAACGGTTGCAAGCACCGGATTGTCAAATTGGTTATTTACTGGATGGTTTCCCGCGAACAATTGCTCAAGCCGAAGCTCTTGATAAAATGCTTGTAGAAAAAGGAACGCCGTTAGATGTGGTACTTGAACTTCGAGTTCCTGATGAAGAACTATTCAAGCGTTTGGCAGGACGTGGTCGTGCCGACGATAAACCGGAAGTAATTCGTGAACGTTTGGTCGCTTACAACAAACAAACAAGCCCGTTACTCGACTATTACAACAAACAAGGTTTACTCAAAACAATTGACGGACTCGGTAATGTGGATGAAATTTTCGTAAGAATCGAAAAAATACTCGATCAATATAATTGAATGAATTTCTAAATTAATGAAAGCCTGTTTTATTTCGGTTATTTTGCTAACAATGACTTTTGCTCAAGTCATTGTTACACAAGAGTTACCGTTATCTTCCAAAAACAAAAAACAGGACAATTCTGTTGCATTAATTCAATCATCGCTGCCGCCTAAAGTTGACCAGCTCGATATCAAAGCGTCGTTCATTGTTTGTATGATTTCAGACGGCAATGTTTGGATGGCAACTTCTGCGGGAATTACACGTTACAAAATCGACCGTGATGAATGGGAACATTTTATGCGGGAAGATGGATTACTTGAGGATCAGGCGTCGTCATTAGCGTTCAAAAAAGATGGAACACTGATTGTCGGAACACAATGTCATGGTCTTGCAGTCTTTAACCGAAACAAGGATGGGACTTACCGTCACCTGAAAAACGTTACGGAGATAGGAAGTCAGGGAAATCCCAATGTTTCTGCTCTGGAAGGAACCAATTCCTGGACAACCAAAGTTTCTGCACCTTATGCGGGTCAGTGGAAACTAAAATTTACGTAATATATCGATTCAGTGGAATTATTATTTTTACGCATTATTCAGTTCCTCCTCGTCCCGAAAGGACAATAGAAGCCAGCCCTATCCAACGGGTAGGGCTACACAATCATCACCCCAATTTCGCCCTGAAAGGGCAAGATAGTTGAGAGTTGAGAGTTGAGAGTGGATAGTTGATAGTGCCACAAAGCGAATTACTATCAAAACGGTATTACTCCGCTTGCGACACTCCCCACTATCAACTCTCCACTATCAACTATCAACTAATATCCTGCCCTTTCAGGGTTACCTATTGTTGTTAACTACAAAAATTCCACTGATATATTACAAATTTTTTCATAATAAAACCTCCATGTTAGGAAAATGAACAAAATATGAGTAACAAGTCATCGGAATTGTCGTAACAAGATCGTTTGAATTACAAACAACTGATACTCCATTGAAACTTTAGAGCAACATTACGGAATGAATAAAAATTGACGCTGAAATATAACAAATATTATAACAATTGACCAAATTTAAAATATGACAGTTTTTAAGATTAACAAAGCACTAGTTGCGTCTGTTTTCCGAAAGAGGTATAATTTTCGCCTTATTGTAAAATATCTTTTGTTGGCGATGGTATTGACCAAGAGTTACCAAAAGAGTTCGGAAAATCACGCAAAATGCTCACCAAAATCAAATTTGAAAATTTTACCGCGTTTCAACATCT
>JAITBS010000171.1 GCA_031283515.1 Planctomycetaceae bacterium | reverse complement strand
GGTCGTCCACTATGCGATATGGCAACTGTCGTCAACCTGATCAGTAATACAACCACTAAAAATGGTCTAACAATTAAATGTGTCGTCGATGAAAAAAAATACGATAAAGGAATAATTGTATCAAAAAAAGAATTAGATTCCTACAATATCAAACAACACGAATTCCACAAAGAATGGAACTACACCATAAAAAAACAAAAAAATTAAAATACAAAATATGGATACTTTATTTGAGCACAATCACTTAGTACAATATTCCCCAATCCCTGTCGTTCCAGAATAAAAGTCAGAATCCTGGCTTGGAAGTCCCGTGAAAAATTGACCAGCGATAATGAAACAGGAAAGGCAACACCTTTTTCCGGCTCCCAAGTTCCCCAAGGAATGATCCTGTCCCAATAACCAATCTCCTGAGTATCCGGTGTTAAACCCAATCCCGCACATATTTCGTTACGGAACATATTCAAATCGAATTGATGTTTGATAATGTCCGCTTTCGTAAGTGCCAATTGGTTATCATAGTCATCGTCATCAAGTCCAACAATCCGACCACTTCGGTGAATGACAATCCGATAGGTTTCCCAATCGTAACGACCAGGATAGGCAGTCGCCAGATCATCCGTAGGATAAAGAAATCGCAACATTATTCCAAATTCGTCCTTTAAAAATAGTTTCCATGTTTGCATCACTTCGCGTATAAGCCCATGTTGAAGTGAAATACTGGTGTTTGTTAATCGCATTGTTAAGTCTCCTTAGTTAAAAGTGGTTAAATTAAGTAATGATAAATCCCCTGCGTTTCAACCAATTCATGATCATTGTCCGTTCCATATCACGATCAAGAATAGTGACATTCGGTGTACAAATAGTCAACTTTTTCGGATCAATAATACCGGTGAAAAAAATCTGAAAGGATGCTCGAACTAAAACAAGAGCCTGATCCAATTTAGGTTTGGCTGTTCCCCAATTACTGAATAAATCGGTATCTGATTTATAGGTTTCGGAATATTTCAATCTGATAGATTTTTTCGCCTGTAGCTCTGTCAGGTGAATCCGCTCCAACCCTTCAACATCGCTACAGCTGAGGGCATCGCGTCCACGTGCAATAAGAGGGTCTAATGTGTAATGATTCACATGATCTCCGCATTGAATAAAATTTTCATTACCAAAAAGATGCTTACCGAAAAGTTGACAATAGAGTTTCTTTTCCCGTTTCGTGTCGGAGTGAATCTCAAACTCACAATCTTTGGGAGTATAACCAATAATATCGTAACGTTCCGGTCGATAAACAACGCGTCTCGTTTGACCATTGTTTTTCAAAGCACAATCTCGTCGAAGTAGTTCTCCATGACGTAGGTGAAACCAAATCGTATCACCTCGTTCATAAACCATTACTTGAACACCACGACCTTTGTTAAGCGAATCGAACCAATCGTTCAGGTCATCTTCCAAAGCAATAAGTTTGTCTTTGGAAAGGTCGGGATAGGCAGACTGGATACTGAAACAAGATTCTGTTTTTTTAAGTCTGAATCCTGCTAACTCCGAATGGAGTTCCTGTAACATTGTCGGCGCAACAAGCCATGTATAAAGTGCCACATCTTCATTGGCAAGGTTACGATGCGGAAAAAGATTGGCGTTGTTCAATTTGGTTATCAACGCTTCTGTCGCCTTATGAGTAGATAACTCATCAATGAAAAACAAACCGTTGTGGAGCATCTCCGGCATCTCGTCATCGGGAACTGCCAAAATCTGCATCAATTCCTGATACGGAAATTGTGATAAATTATCCGTCCAAGAAAAATGGTGTTGAGAACAAAGATAATCTTTGTAAGGTAACAAAAATTGATACAACAAATCAAAATTGAAACGGCGAAGTAACGAAATGTTCGAAAAATGTTTGTATTGAAGTACTGACATGGTACTCTCCTTGTAATGTGTAATTGTTAAAATTGTAATGTAAAATGCGAGAGCACATCCGTGAGAATTTAATATATCCATAATGGGGGGGATGGGATTATTTATTTCAATCGTTCAAGAATTGTTGAAACAATTGAATATATTTTGAAACATGTTGCCCATCGATCAGAGCATGGTTCACGTGAATACTGTGCGGTATTTTGCGAATACCGTGTTCGACGAACATTTCACCGAACACCAAAATCGGAACACTACTTCCGGCTTGATACGGTTGATGATCTGATGTAAATGTTACACCACGCAAAACCGTGTAATAAATAACGTTCGGTTCGGCATGACCGGAAAATAACTCAGTCGAATTACGAACACGTTCCGATTCCATAATACCATCCGTAACAAATTTATCAAAATCGTCCGAAAACGGTGTAAAACTGAAACCGAATGTTCCGTCCGGTCTTGCAATCGTTGTCGATAAGTGAACCATACCATACTCAACCGGTTTGCCGTTTTCGATACGTTGGCGGAAAGCGTCGATAGCGTTGGCGGCTTTTAACGAGGTGTAGTGATAGCCTAAATAAAACGGAAATCCGTTTTGCTTTGCCCG
>JAITBS010000155.1 GCA_031283515.1 Planctomycetaceae bacterium | reverse complement strand
CTGATTTAATAGCGATGAATTCTCCTCATAAACCAAAGTCCAATGATTCCGAGACAAAGATTAGCAATCCAAACCGAATTAGCAGGAAGTGAGCCGTTTTTGGCGCCTGTCAGTCCGTACATCAGCAAAGGGTAATAAAATAACAACACCGGAATAACAATAATTGTAATATATCAGTGGCATTTTTGTTTTTCGATTTTCACCCCGAAGGGGCAGTGGCAAGTTGATAGTTGAGAGTGGATAGTTGATAGTGTCGCAAGCGGAATTACTGCCGAAATGGTATTACTCCGCGTGCGAACCCTCCACTCTCCACTATCCACTATCAACTACTCACTTGACCTACGGTTATGAAAATGCCACCCCTTCGAGGTGAAGAATCAAAATAATAATTCCGCTGATAGATTACTCTGCTTTTTATTGTCTTTTTGTATCAATTCGATTAGAATAATTGAGTTGTTTGTTTTTTTGCCGGTTTTCGTGTTGCGGAATAACACGGGAATCAAGAATCTTTTAATTTTACACTAATAAGGAGTTTCAAATGACGAAACGATTATTGCTTTTGGTTTTATTTTGTTTTTCAAGCGTTTTGGTTTTCGCACAGGATAAACAGGAAAAATATGTAACTATTTCGGAACGGCAAATTCCGATTGCTTATGAAGTTGATGTTTTGGTATTGGGCGGTTCGACCGGTAATGTTGCGGCGGCTATCGAATCGCAGAAAGCCGGAGCAAAAACAATGCTCATCACCCAACATCCCTACCTCGGCGAAGATTTAACCGCAACTCTAAATCTTTGGCTCGAACCCAATGAAAAACTCAATGACCCCTTCGCCGCCGCAATCTTCAATGATCCCAACCGCGGTCAGCCAACCCCATCCGTATTGCTCATTCTTCAAGCCAATAACCCAATTCCGTACTCCTACAAAATCGAACAACCAATCGATAAAGCACACCCCGAAACAAATCGGAAAGATCGCCTCGCCGACGGACTCGCTGCCGATTCCGTAACTCAAAGTTTGCAAATTAACAGCAACGCCAATATCATTCTCGATCTCAAAAATTCACAAGAAATCGGTGTGGTGTCGTTACTCGGTTTTCATCGGCAAGATGATTTTGTTATGAATAATGTTAGTGTTTCGGCAAGCGATGACGAAGAGAAATGGGTCGAATTACCGAAACCGGTTTTGAAAACAGCAAACCAACGCGGTTATGATTCGGTTGACGAATTTCGACTCGAACTCGATAAACCCACAACCGCTCGTTATCTGAAACTCGATATCAAAAAGTCGGAAAAATCGAAACGTCTTTTACTGGGTGAAATTGTTGTCTTGCCGAACAAGTCCGCAATTCCGGTTCCGAAAGCATGGAACGCCGACGGGAAATCGCCTTACACGCATCCCGCACCGCGCCCAATGCACGTCAAAATGACCCTCGATAAAGCCTTACTCGATGCCGGTGTCCAATTCCTGTACAGCACTTATCGGGTTGGTGAACTTCGTGATGAACATAATAATGTTCGCGGAATTATCATCAATAACCGTGCAGGAAAACAAGCAATTCTTGCAAAAAAAGTATTATTGGTACCGAGATTTGATTTGAAAATTACAAAATCCAACTCTCCCGCTCCGAATCAATTAAACAAAGAAACTTCCAAAGAAATTTTTACTGCACAATATGTTGTTATCGGCGGCGAACCGAAACAAATTGATACAACAAAATTTCCGTTGCTGAAAAGTTCGTCGTATGAGATTATGGGCGAACCGTTTTACGGGCAACCGCCGAAAGCAGCATGGAATTTTCTGGAACAACAAGATGCCAAAGCCGGTATTTATCCGATTATTCGATACACCTTTGAACTTTCCAATGAAACAGGAAACCGTTATTTCAAAGGCAATTTGGAATTAGCAAACGAACTCGAAACACAAATTCGTTTGGCAACTTTCGATCCCAACCAACAATTTACGGCAGATCAGATTGTTGTTTCGGCACCGATGATTAAAAATTACAGAACAACGGAATTTATCGAAAAATCAAAAGTGTTAGGTCAACAAGCGGCGGAAGAAATTAAAAACGTTAATAAAATTTCGCCTGAACATTTAACCGTTTCACTATTCAGAAGAAACTTTGATTCTCTATCGAACAACGTTTCCGGTGAAATCAAGGAATCGCTCTCAAATGTCAAAGCGTACAAAAAACCGCTTGGTTTTGTGAAACAATCGGAACAAAAAATTCCGGTGATTGACGAATACGATGTTGTTGTGGTTGGCGGCGGAACAACCGGCGCACCGGCAGGAATTTCCGCAGCACGGCAAGGAGCAAAAACATTGGTTCTCGAATATTTGCACGATCTCGGCGGAGTGGGAACCGCCGGAGCGATTTCGATTTATTATTGGGGCAACCGTGTCGGTTTTTGCAAGGAAGTTGAAGACGGCAAAGCCTCGTGGAATATCGAACAACGAACTTTTTGGTGGCGTTCAAAACTTGCCGAAGCCGGTGCGGATGTTTGGTATGGAGTTCGCGGCAGCGGCGCCGTTGTTGAAACAGTAAACGGCACGCCCACAGTTAAAGGTGTTCTCGTTACGACACCGGTAGGATTACGAGTTGTTTTGGCAAAAGTGGTGATCGACGCCACCGGACACGGCGGAATTGCCGAAACAGCCGGCGCAGCTATGAAATATGTTGACGACAAAGAAATCGCCACACAAGGACATGGTTTACCGCCGCGAAATCTTGGGGCGTCGTACACCAATACGGATTATATGTATGTTGACGAAACCGATATGGAAGATGTTACACACGTTTTTGTTTACGGAAAAGAAAAATTTCCGAAAGCATTTGATTTTGGGAAAATTCTTGATACGCGGGAACGTCCGCAAATTATAGGCGATTTTACGTTTACGGTTCTCGATCAGGTCAACAAGCGAACTTATCCCGACACCATTGTTCGGTCAAAGAGTAATTTTGATACGCATGGTTACACATTAACGCCGTATCTGGAAATCGAACATCTTCATCATGACGGACATTTTTGTGACATTCCGATGCGAAGTAGTTTACCGCAAGGGCTTGAAGGAATTTTTGTCGGCGGTCTTGCGACAAGTTGTCATCGTGATGCGATTCCGATTATCCGAATGCAGCCGGATTTACAAAATCAAGGTTATGCACTTGGTTGTCTTGCGGCGAAAGCGGCAAAAGAGGATGTTCCGCTTCGGAAACTCGACATCAAACCGATACAAAAACATCTGGTCGAAATCGGTAATTTACCGGAATCTGTGTTGACGGATCAAGACAATTACGACGATTCTATTTCTGTGTTACCGGAAGATATTAAGACATTACCGGATGGTTTTAAGGGTTCGGCGAATTTACTCTGGCATCCGAAAGAATCCATTCCGCTGTTACAAAAAGCGTATCAAGAATCCGCATCACCGGAAAACAAATTAGCGTACGCAATGGTTCTTGCCGGAATGTACGACCCGACCGGAGCGGATGCGTTGCTTAGTGCGGTGAAGTCTGCGGAGAACTGGGACAAAGGTTGGAATTTTCGCGGAATGGGACAATTCGGCTGGGCGTCCAGTCCGCTTGACCGTTACATTATGATGCTCGGACGAACAAAAGACCCGCGCGGCGCAACAATAATCGCAGAGTTGCTCAAAAAACTCAAAGCAGACGATGACTTTTCTCATCATCGGGCATGTTATTTGGCGTTGGAATGGATTGGTGATAAATCGGTTGCGCCGGTAATTGCGGAACACTTGAAAAAACAAGGAATGACCGGTTATGTTCATCGTGATCTTGATACCGCACGAAAATGGGATCAGGCTGACCCTCGCGGCGGTGTTGCAGAAAAAAGCCGTCGGGATTCGTTAATCGAAATCGGTTTTGCCCGTACCTTGTATCGTCTTGGCGATGTTGATGGTCTTGGTCAAAAGATTTTAGAAGATTATTCAAAAGATTTACGCGGCTATTTCAGCCGCCACGCCAACGAAATACTCAAGAAATAGTTGAGAGTTGAGAGTTGAGAGTTGAGAGTGGATAGTGGATAGTGGATAGTGGATAGTGGATAGTGGATAGTGTTACAAGCGGAATTTTACCGCTTCGGGGTTCGTCCGCAGATTACGCAGATTTACGCAGATTGTTTTTTGAGATAACGAAACAGACAAAAAAAACAATTTGATTCGGTTTCAATAAACTTCGTAAAATAATCTGCGAATATCTGCGGACAAAATATCTGCGAATATCCGCGTCAATCTGCGGACGAAAATAAACAGTTACACTTAATGTTCTTCGGCAAGTTCTTTGGCAATCGGAATTTTCAGTACCGCTAACGACGCCGCAACATTCGACAACACACCAATCATTATCATTCCGCCAAGAAGCCAAGAAAACGAAACAACAATCGATAACGGATTAACTTCCCATCGAGTAAATAAAAATTGCGGAAATAATGAAACAACAGAAGCAAGTATTGCTAAAAATAACCCCAAAAACAGAATTACAAAATTTTCGTATAACAATAAAAGTAAAATCCGGCTTGGGCGGAATCCAACCGTATTCAGTAATGCCAATTCCTTACGCCGTTCAAACACGTTGCGAAACTGAACCACCGCAAGCCCAAACAAACCAAGCAGTAAACCAATTCCGCCCAAACTCTGAAATGTTGCCAGATAAGTATTTTGTACAGCAAAAAAACGTTGCAACCGATGTACGGCAGATTCCGCCGTAACACCATAATCACCCAAATTCCGGTACAAAAATGAAACAAGATCATTATTGTTTTTATCGGCAGCAAGGCTGGAATCGATAATGAAAAAACGGTATCCGGCAACATCGGGAAAAAGTGTGAGTAAATTTTGTTCACTCATCAAAATATCGCCCTGAAATAATGAATTGGTCAGAAGGTCAGTAATTTCGCAACGGATTTTTCCGCCCTGACCGTCATCTATCTCATAAAAACTGCCGATTCCTCCGTAAATGTGTAATGAATACATTGCCGTGTTCGCATCAAGAATAATCGGAACACGGCGGATACCGTCTTCATCAATGGTAATTGGTTTATCCAAATCCGACCAATCTTGTTTCTTCGGAACTCCAAGAATACGCGGATTGAGCGGTTGGTAAAGATTCAGACAACCGGCATTGTCTCCGTCTCGAACACGAAAAGACTGTATCCGAACACCATTTTGTTCAAACCATATTGAATCGGATTTTTGTATTGAAATATTGCCGCGTCCTTCGGCAGTGTTCAGATTTTCGTAAACAGGAAATTGTGTTTCAACAACTAACTGCTGTTTCGAATAGTACGATGAAGCGTCCATCTGAAAAACGCTAATCGACAGAATAAGAAAACAAGTTGAAGCAATTAATCCGATACAAAGCGTACTGCGTGCCGGATACCGTGAAATATTCGAAACGGCAAAACCAAAAAGTGAACGAATAAACAAAGAATTGTTTCCGCCCGCTCCGAAATAATAATGAATTTGCCATAAACCTGAAACAAGTATCAAAACTCCCAAACCAAAAAAAAGTCCGGCACAAACAACAGGATTGTCAAAATGTACAAAAAAACCGACTAATGACAATACCAAAAGAACAAAAAGTATGATTAAGGTAAAACCAAAAGAATAAAAGGAAAATTTTGTTTGACAAAAATAATTCCTTGTTCCTGTTTCCGTAATTGAAAGAGTAGCGGCAAGCAATGATTTAACAGGTGAACGGACGATTTTTCGTAATGTTAAAGTAATTGTCAAAACGGCAAGAACAGAACCGCTGACAAAACCGATAATAAGACTTAACGGATTAACATATAATGTCAAAAAAGGAACTGTTACAGCGTTGACCCACCAGGTTGTGAGACCGTAAACCATCAAGCGGGCATAAACGATACTCAATAATGTTCCTAAAAATGCCCCCGCAACCGCAAGAATTGCCCCTTCGATAAGCAGTCCCTTAGCAATAAATAACGGCGTCCAACCAGAAGCAAGACAAATTCCAACTTGTTTTGCTTTCCTTTCAACAGACAACCGGAAAAGCATCAATACCAACATCAATGCCGAAACAATAATGAAAAAACTGAACGATAAAAACAATATTGAAAACGGAGTTGTTCCTGCTGATGCGGTGATACCTTGTTCCTTAACCGGAATGAAATTCAATCCGAAAACTGAAAGAGTTAATTTTTGTTCCCAATTTTTTGTTGTTTCCGTGTTGTGTTCTGTTAAAAAAGTTGTGGTGTTTCCAAAACGGCTTCCGAAAAGTTTGCGGGAGTTTTTTAGTGACAGGAATACTTTCGGAGCGGCTCGATAATTGTCCCAATAATCTTCATCTTTCTTACGGATTTTTTTGGCATCAAACGGAAACGGCGGATCCCAATCGGCAATCGCCGCCTCATCAGTAAAGCCCTGAATTTCAGGAACTAAATGAGCATCCGCACCCAATCCATCCATCGGTAAAATTGCAGTTAATTTGAATTTTTGTGATCTTGTAACATTCACATCATCCGGTTCAAACCACGTCAATTCAATTTCATCACCAACTTTCACATCAAGATCGTCCGCCGTCCAACGGTTTAAAATAATTTCATTATCTTTGAGATTATTTATGGCAATACTCGTGTTATAATTATTTGTTGTATCGAAATGAGTTGCGTAAATTGTTGAGTAGGGAGTTTCGCGGTTATTTTTTGATGCACGAATTGATGCCGCCAGATAAAGTAACCCGGGTTTGGCGTTCGGCAATACTTGTTGAATTGCATCCGCTTGCGGTTTTGTGAACAGCAGACGGGTTGATTTAATATAATATTGTTCGTTTTTTATTTCCGCCGTGATACCAAAATCGTCAAGAGTTGGTTTAAATAATTGTTTAAGTAATTTTCGTTGTTGTTCTGTTGAAACCGTTTCCGAATTTCGTGTCGGAAAAAAAACAGCATTGATCTTTTCACCAACACCAAGTTTTTGTTGCAACCACGAAAGCGGAACAATTAGAAGTGGTTCCGGTCGTTGATCCGCTTTTAGTGAAAACCGGCTCATTCCCTGATCCGGCGCAACAAAATTGACGGTCAACTTTGTCCGTATCAATTGATCACGCCGTCCGAGTGAACTTTCCGGCGGTATCTGTTGCGGCGGATTAAGACGTAACGAAATAACAGAGCCGGACGAAATACCAAGTTGTTCTGCCAATGTCCGGTTGATAATAATATCGTTATCGGAAATACGATCCGTGTAAAAATTACCGGACAAAATATTGTTATCAAAATATTTGATACCAAGAATCCGAATACCGCAAACCTTGCCGTCTGATTCGGCTACCGCAGGAAGATAAATAACCGGAACAGATTCTATCCAAAAATCATTTGGAATAAAATCCGGCGGAGTGATAAACGATGGAGTGAGCAAAACCGTATCAATTTGTTCGAGACGGTTCAAAGTCAAGGCTTTGAGACTGCCTCGCATGGAATCGCCGACTAACAAAGCTCCTGTCAATACTGCTGTTGCGCAAAATACTCCCAAAAGAACCGCCGCATTGATCCAACGGTCATACCAAAGTGAACGAAAAATAAATAAATGGAATAGATTCATTACATTAATTTTCTTTTAAAATCCGCCTTTAAATCAAGAAAGGTCAAAACAAAATCGGCAAATTTTTTTTGCTAACAACGGCTTTTATTTTTTAAGTTTTCACTTATAATACATACATCTTATTAATTTCAAAATTGTCCGTTTTTGATTTATTTTCAGTTTAAATAATTTTTTGATAACAGATTGTACCATATACTCTGATAGAAGGTTAGTTGCAATGGACACAAAACGCCGCCGTCTTTTGAAAACATGTTGTCGAAGCGGGATTGCATTGGGACTTGTGGGGCTGACCGGTTTTCTTGCGGTTAAAAAGAAAAACGCTGCCGATACATTGGTGTGGCAAATTGATCCGGCAAAGTGTATTGGTTGTGGTGCTTGTTCTTATCGTTGTGTTTCAACGGTTTCTGCTGTTAAATGTTTCCATAATTTCAAGATGTGCGGTTATTGTGATCTTTGTACGGGCTTCTTTGACCCGCAACCGCTGGCACGCAATACCGGTGCCGAAAACCAACTGTGCCCTGTCAACGCAATTTCCCGACGCGAAGTTGAAACTCCTTATTTTGAGTACAAAATTGATCACAATCTTTGTATTGGTTGCGGTAAATGTGTTGACGGTTGTTTTTCACTGGGCAATGGATCGCTCTTTTTGCAAATTAGTCAGGCACATTGTTTGCAATGTAACCAATGTACTATTGCGTTACACTGTCCGGCGCAAGCTATTCGGCGAATTCCGGCTGAAAAAGCGTACATGATGAAAGATGCATAATCTAAATTATACTTTGTTGTGTTACGTTTCCGCCTGCCGAGTTTTGGATTGCGGCGATGTTATACTGTATCTTTATTTACGGTTTTTGGGGATTATAAAACGAATTGAGTTTAGGCAACATTAATTCAATACGTTGTTGTTGAGATTCGGCAAGATTTTTCGTTTCGTTTGGATCATCGGGCAAATAATACAATTCGATTCCGGTTTTTTCATCGGGTTGAGGAATAATCAACTTCCAACCGTCTTCAATCATCCAACGGAACCGCAAGTTCTTTTCCGGCTGCAACAAATCAACAAAATCATGCGTAAAACATTCGCCAAACACCGCATTGCGTGCCTCAACAGTATTGGAATCAAGCAAATTAATTCCGGGTTGCGGCGCATCTTTTTCAAGACCAACCAACTTCAACAATGTCGGAACAATATCAAGTGACAGAACCGGATGTGTATCATCGCGATTCGGTATGATATGCCCTGTCCAACGTACAATAATTGGAGTCCGCAATCCGCCGTCATATTGAGATTGTTTTGACTTGGGCGCAAAACGCGGAGAGTCCTGATTTTGAATCCAGCCGTTATCGCAAACATACACAACAATTGTTTTTTCATTTAACCCGCGCCGTTCTAATTCATTGAGTAATTGACCGCAGGTTTCATCAAAACGTTCAACATTTCCCCAATATTTTGCTTGATGAATGGAAGGGGTTTTATTTTTATAATTGTTCAACAATTGTTCCGGCGGGTCATGCGGAGCGTGTGGTAACATTGGAGCGTACCAAAGAAAAAACGGTTTCTTTTCTTTTGCCGCTAAATCAAGAAAATCAATAATTGGTTGCATCGTATCGCGTCCGATGTTCAAACCTTCGTCACCATGACGTCCGCCTTTGGTCATTCCGTGCGTAAAACCGCCGGAAGAATAATCACCCAACCACCATTTTCCGGTTTGCATGGAGAGATAACCTTGTTTCGCCAACAATTTCGGTAACGCCGGAGCTTTTTTCATTTGTTCGATCATAACGTTACGACCATTGTGATAGGCTTGAGATTTGTAAAATTCACTTTTTTTCATTCCTGCCGGCAATGGCGGATCATTACTGGTGATTCGGTGTTGGTGTGGATATTGTCCGGTAATGAGCGACGCAAGACTTGGACAACACAGCGATGCCGGAACATAACCGCGAGTAAAAAGTAACCCTTGTTCAGCAAGCCGATCAAGGCATGGTGTTTTCAGAACAGAATGTCCCATAAAACCATAATCACCCCAATGTTGATCATCTGAAATAATCAAAACAATATTCGGATGTTCCTCAGCGGCACCAAGTGTCAATGATAACACAATCGCCCAAAAAAGAATTACAATAATTTTTAGTTTCATCGTTTTTTGTTTGTAAAAATGAATTTTGATGTTCCATATCTTGACGGAAACTTCTAAAAAACGTGTATTTCATTTCATCTAAAAATTTGTTATTCCTTATTCTTCAAGGGCAAAATTTTTATGAAACTGTTTTTTAGAAGTTGTCTATAATATAATGGTACAAATCATTTAAAACAAGATTTGTGATTTTAAAAAATACAATATTGGGAAAAACTTACGGGATTTCAACTGTTTCACCGCCGTTAATGGAACCCAACGCTCCCCAAACACCAAATGGCGACGAACCGAAAGCAACAGGTGTTGTTGTATCGGTAATATCGCCGGA
>JAITBS010000145.1 GCA_031283515.1 Planctomycetaceae bacterium | reverse complement strand
GGCAATAACGGGCGTTATTGGAGCAATAACGGGCGTTATTGGAGCAATAACGGGCGTTATTGGAGCAATAACGGGCGTTATTGGAGCAATAACGGGCGTTATTGGAGCAATAACGGGCGTCATTGGAGCAATAACGGGCGTTATTTTGCAGAAAACATGAGTTTTTTGTGTCGCAATGCGGAGTATTACCGTTTTGGCAGTAATTCCGCTTGCGACATAACCTCATTTTCACCTAATTTTTCCTAACAAAACAACCTCAGTAGCAAATGAGATTATAGAAAATAACCTCATTACCTCATTAAATGAGTAAGAAACCGAATAAACAATGAGGTAATGAGGTTGAGGTGTGTGGTGTCTATTGGCTACTGAGGTTGTTTTGTTGTTTAAATTAGGTGAAAATGAGGTCGGTGTTAGTTGTGTTAGTTAATAGTTATGAGTGAATAGTGAATAGTGTCGCAATGCGGAGTATTACCGTTTTGGCGGTAATTCCGCTTGCGAACTATTCACTACTAACTATTCACTATTCACTACTAACTATTCACTACTAACTATTTTTTCTTCATTTTGTATTAAGAAATTTTTGAAGCAACCCTTGAAGCGTTTGGAAAAACAGTGTATGATTAGAAATAATGTCCCTGTAATGGTCAAAGGGAATAAATTCAACTATTATCTCTGTCTTTACTTAAACAAAACTAATGAGTAGTGAACTTCCTTTCAGCATGGAAACACTTACAGAACAATGTGGTGGTTCTAATGTGGTTGTTGAATCTGTACTTGATGCCTTTTTAGAACAAGTTCCGACCGATATCAATGAGATGGAAACTTGTTTGGCAAGCGGTGATCTTTTAACTGTCAGTAAGGCAGCTCACCGTTTAAAAGGAACCGCCGGTGTGCTCGGCGCCTCTAAACTTCATCCGCTTTGCGCCAGTCTGGAACTCGCCGGAAAACAAGGTAATGCCACCGAAGCTGCCAGAATTTACAGCGAACTTAAAGCCGAAGCTCAACAATGTGTTGACGCCGTACCCGCCGCTAAAGCAAAACTTTAATTTTCACCACGCCTTGGGAATGCGGCTTGTAGGGGAATAGTGCGCAAAAAAAACTTGCTTTTACGCCCAAACAATTCCCCTTGCCGGTATTCGTCAGGAAATGGTTCGGTTCTTCTGTTTGCTCAACAGATGCGGAATCACCTCTTACAGAAAATTTCGTTTCATGGAAAAAAAATTGTCCCAAAAAACATTCCCGATTCGAATAAAGATTCCTTCATGGATTGGTTCCATTGTGTTTCATCTTTGCCTTTTGCTTCTTATCCTCTTTTGCCTTCGCTTGTTTCCCGAACCACCCGCCGCTCCAAGTGACCGATTAGCATCAGGCGGAATCGTACTCAAAAAAAATTCCGGCAATAAAAATGTGTTTGTTGACAGCAAAAATAATGAATTCGACGAAAATAACCCCAATATCGCCGAAAATAACCCCACCGCTCCAATCTTAGAAAAAATGCTCGACGGTAACCTCTCCAATACCGATTTGAGCCGAAACCTCCCAAACACAATCGGTCTCCGCAATGCATCACAACAATCCGCCAATGTCTTCAACGCCCTCGATTTCGGTACGACAAAAATCGGCGGAAATAAATTACCGGCTTCAGGCACCGGAAAAGGCGGTCAAAAAACATTGCGGATCTTCGGAACGGAAGGCACGGGCAATTCGTTTGTGTTTGTGTTTGACCGGTCAGGGAGTATGAGTGAACACGCCGAACGTCCCATTCGCGCCGCCAAAAACGAACTAATTCAATCTATCGATTCTCTCGAAAATTTGTGTCGGTTCAATATCATCTTTTACAACGAAAATTACTCGTCCTGGAAACAACACCGAGCAATGCCCGAAGCAACCGACCAAAATAAAGAAAATGCCAAACGGTTTATCGAAGGAATTGTGCCGACCGGCGGAACTCGGCATCTGGAACCATTGCTCGAAGCCATCAAACATCGACCGGATGTTATTTTTTTTCTGACCGACGGCGATGAAGCCCATGCGTTGAGTGCCGCTCAACTCGATAAAATTACTCGTGATAACAGCCTTCGTTCGCAAATTAATGTCATTCAGTTCGGTGTCGGAACAAACCGCGAATCAAACTTCCTACAAAAACTCGCCGCCAATAACAGAGGACAATATGTTTATGTCAATGTCATTGAATTGTGATCGATCAGAGATATACTTATTTAGTTGAGAGTTGAGAGTGGATAGTACGCAAGCGAATTACTACCGTTACAAGAAAATAAAACAATGACAGAAACCTACGATATTCTCAAAGAGATTCGCAGAATCCGAAAAAAACATTACGAGGAAACGAAAAATATGTCTTTGGAAGAACGTCTGGAATTTGACCGGCAAAAACACAAAAAGTTTAAAGAAAAAATTGCAAAAATGAATTTTAAGGATGGAAAATATGTTTTTCCGTTCATAAATTACCCTAAAAACAATGAAAACCAAAACAACAATTCAGCAATAGGGAATAGTTGATAATAAACAAATACCTCTCAAAACCCTAACACAAATCACAAATTACAATGTTAACCGTTCCCTGGGCTCTTTTAGGATTGGTTTCATTACCGATTGTGTTTGGCATTTATTTGTTTCGAACACGGTCACGCCGATATGATGTTTCGTGTTTATTTCTTTGGGCAGATCACAGTCACGCAAAACAAGGAGGACGACGAATCCAACGATTACAATTACCGTTGCTCATTGTTTTGGAACTTCTCGTTTTGATTCTGTTGACGATTGCCGCAAGTCAACCGATGTTCCGTATCGAATCAATGGGCAAACCAACCATCATTATTCTTGATGCTTCCTATTCTATGCTTGCGGAAACCGGCGGAGAATCAACACAAAAACGTGCGGTTCGTGATCTTCACCGAATGTTTGCGGCTCAAATCGGATCACAACCCATCGGTTATCCGATACAATTTATTATTGCCGGAGCAAAACCGCAACTCTTATTTGGTCGGGCGAAAAATGTTGCCGAAGCGCGCGAAATGCTTGAGTCTTGGTATTGCGGTTCTCCGACCGCCGATCTTGAAAGTGCTGTTTCGCTTGCTGCAAACATCGCAACACCGGGTACAAAAATTCTTGTTATCACCGATCATTTGCCCAATAATGAAATTGCCGAAGGACGTGTTCTTTGGAAATCGTATGGGAAGCGGTTGGATAATATGGCGATTATCAACACCAGTCGGGTGTTTCAGGATAACAAAGACCGCTTGCTTCTTGAAATTGCCAATCTCGGCGAAAAAACGCAACTACTCCGCATGTCCATTCTTGAAATAAAAAATCAACGTCTTCTTTTTCAGCCGGAAAACCGAACATTGGAATCCGGTCAGACACATCTTATTCGAACAATTATTCCGCAAGATATTGGGGCAATTGAAGTTCGGCTGGACAAAGACGTATTGGCAATTGATAACCGTTTAACTATTTTACCGCCGAATCGCCGACCAGTTCGGGTTCAGTTAGGTTCGCTTCCTGACGATCTTTCCGAAAAGATCAAGAAGGCAGTAGAAGTTTCAGGAATTGCAACTCTTGTACACGAACGCCCTGAAATCGTGTTCGGCATACAACATTCCGGCTTGCAGTCATTGGAAATACCGGCATGGTTTGTTTCAATTATTTCCGAAGCAGATACTGCTAAAATCAAACCGTTTATCGGACCGTTTGTTCTGGATCATTCCAGTCCGTTGACAACAGGTTTATCATTGCAAAGAGTTGTTTGGAGTGCGAGCGATGCTCAGGAAATGAGCGGTGTTTCGATTATTTCGGCAGGTACTGTTCCGCTGCTCACGGAACAACGCCAACGTAATAATTCACGAACATTGACACTTCAGATCAATGACCGATTTTCGACCTTAACAACCGAACCGGCATGGCCGATTTTGATCTGGAATATCTTGAAATACAGAGCCAATCAGATGGTTGGTGTTACGGTGAATAATTTGAAACTTGGTACTGAAACGGAATTTATTCCGGCACAAGGTGATAACTCAATCGAGATCAAACCGCCGCAAGGTAAATCACAAACAGTTGTTTCCGTTTCAGGAAGCCCGATCAAAATTCCTACGGAAACAACAGGAGTTTATCAAGTATCAGCGTCTTCGGGAACTTATGAATTTGCCGTCGGAACTCTTTCAACAGAAGAATCAAACCTCTTGAATTTAACGACAGCAACAAAAGGTAATTGGTTTGATGAAGAAACATTACGTACAGAATTTCAACCGTTTGCCTGGCTCTTGTTGCTTGCAACACTTATAATCATGACAATTCACCATTGGTTTATTTCCGCTCATAAAATACAACAAAGGTAACTGTCTATTTTATCAACAGAGTCCGTTGAAATTCCCAGATGTTTAGTCCGCAGAGGTTTAGTCCGCAGAGGACGCTGATTTTCGCAGATTATTTTTAATTGTCTGCTGTTACGCCAATATTGATAATTTCTACGAGTTTTTTCTTCGTTTGTGTTTATCTGCGTTAATCAGCGTAATCAGCGGACAAATGTACATAAATCAGCGTAATCTGCGGACTAATTTATTTTTCCTCTTTCAGATTCAGAACTCGTGTTTCGCCGAGTTTGAGCGGAATCGTTAACGTTGAACCTTTGCCAAGTACGGAACCGTCAAGGAAATCAGTAACGGTTACGGTTTTACCGAAATTGACATTGACGGGACCGTCGGCTGAACCGTGTAACACGACAGCCGAACCGTTGGCGTAAACGTTACAGTCTTGATCGGTGTAAAGATGAACGCCGGCTTTCTTTGCCGCCAAACGCAGCAGTGATGAATTGACGCCGGGAACACCTACAAAAATTGCGGTTTCGCCTGATTTTCCCTGACGCATGGCAACCGCAACAGAACCGTCGGCATACACTGCAAGCGTTTCTTCCGGCTTGGCGTCTTCAACTGCGAACAATGGTTTCATCGGATTTTTGACACCAAAACCTGTTTCAAGTCCAAGTGATTTTCCAATTGCTGTCGGTTCTGCCCAAGCGTGGACATTTTCGAGGCGTTTCATTTTGAAACCGGTTAATTCGTTTATTGTTTCGATGGAACCGCCTTTTACCGTATCAAGAAAACCGGAAGCAAAACACCAGATATTAACCGTTCCAGTTTTTGCCGATTGTTGTTTGAGTAATTTTCGTTGCGATTCGGAAAGCCGCCAAACCGAAGCGAACACGTTTAATTTCGTATCGACTTTTCCGTTCAGAAAATCATCGAGAAGATATTGACCGTAAGGAGTTCCCATTCGGGCAAGCGGTTCACGAATTTTGTACACCGTCGGAATCGACATCACGTTTCCTCCGGCAGCAACACTCAAAAGACTTGATTCATCAAGAAAAACCGCAACTTCAGGTTTGAACGGTATTGGTGTTTCAAGAAAAAGACGGTCAACCGCTTCAAGCCGTTTCATTTCCGCCCAAAGTTTCGGATCGTCAAACCAACCTCCTGTTCCCAGATCCATCCACCATGTTCCGAAATGCCGCACCGCACATTCGGCAGTATTCCGCAACAACAATTGACGTGTTGCTTCAAAAGTTGTTCCTCCATCTTGCCATCCGGGAAAATTCAATTGATATTCCGGTACTAAATAAGTTCGCGTATCGTCTTCGTAAAGCCAAAGTTTTCCGGCAAGAGCAACACTTTCCGCTGCTGTCATTGCGGCTGCACTTCCGCCGGCTTTTCGGTCGAAATAGGAAATTGGCGAACAATAAATATCGACATCGGGACTTTCCAACGCCTTTCGTAACGCATAATGTCCCGAAGTTGCCGGACCTGTCGATAACGCCCCAAATTCAAAAACGTAACCGTAAAACATAACCGCCAACCGTTTGCCATTTGACGCTTCCCGAACAGTTTTGGCAAAAGCGAGTACGGTATCAATCATCATTTCCTGTTGAAATTCAACAAAATCGAGAACTGATTGTTGCGATTTTTCAACAGCAATATCACGGAACACGCCGCTGTTTTTTGCGTTGCGGAGTTCCGGCGGCGGGACTTCGGCGTCTGATAAAGTTACGGAATCATTGCCCCATGCCGTTTGCAATGCCGTATCATTTTTGTAGCGGTTTGTGAGCCAAATCCGCCATGCGGTTGTATCGGCTTTAGCGTAACCGTTCAAAGCAGTTCCCCAAGAATCTTGATAAAACCATTCACCGGTGTTTTGCCCAACCGGATGATAACCGCCCATATTTGTACCGAAGTTTTCTTCGAGATGCCGAATCAACGCATCAAGACGTTCTGCGGCTTCTTTGCGATATTTTATGGACGAAACGGCGGCAACTTTTCGCGGTTCGTGTGGAGTTCCTTTCCATGTAATCACTTCAGTCGGGTTGGCGTTGACCCACCAATCCGGCGGATCCATTGGAATGCGGGGAATTAACAACGCATCAGGATTCGCCGCCAAAATACGACGGCAAGAATTATCAACGGTATGCCAATCAATTTTTTCTCCCGACGGTGTCCATGGCAAAGCAGTTGAAAAGGAAACAAATCTTGCTCCGGCATCTCCGGCTAATTTAATTTGACGCTGGAAAAAATCAGAGTTGATTCCTCCAAGATAAACAAAATGTGTTCCTGGCCGGTAAAAAGAAATTTGTAACGAAGTCGGTACATCACTTCGAACCCAAAATGATAATCGATATTGTTTCGTTTTATCCAGAGCAAGATTCGGATGATGATAAACATGAAAATCAGACCAATTATTACCGTTTTTTGGTGCAGTTAATCGAATGGTCATTGCGGCGGAACCGTCGTTTCCGGTGTTTGGTTCAATGGTAACATTACCGGTTGTATTCTTTTCGCTGACGGGGGGCCAAAATGTCCAATCATTTTTGAAATCATCCATTCCTTTTTCAAACCGGCAAGGTCCAAACACATTTCGTATTGATTTTCTGTTGTTATCGAGTTCTTCGAGTAAAAGATCGTCAAAGGAAATAACCGACGTTTTTTTTCCGCAACGAATATGCATTGTTGCTGTTTGTGTTTCACTTTCGACGGGTTGAAATTCAAACGTGAACCGTTGCGTATTGGTTCCGACAGGAATTGGGAGTGAACCCGGATTACCGAAAAACATTCGGGCACGAACCGGTTGACCATCAACCAAAATTCGCGGAACACCATTCGTAACACCAACCCGAACCGTTTCCACTGCCGAAAGATTGCCTAAAAAAGCAAAAATAAAAGCAGATGTAAAAACAGAAACAAAAAAGAAATAAACTGAATAAACAAAATAAAAATTTTTTGACATTGTTGTTCTCCATTTTACAGGGAATCTCTAAAAATTAATTTTAACCACAGAGGACACAGAGAAAATTTGTAATATATCGGTGAAATTTTTTTTGAATTGGTTTACAGTTGTAAATTAACAGATAGGCGACCTTTCGGAAAAGGGTCGCCTATCTCTTGATTATTGACAACTATTGACATGGTTTGGAGAATCTTATTTTTTTGCGGTATTTTCTTTTTCGCGTAATTTTTCTGGAACCGTTTTGCTCCGAACTTCGTCAAACGATAATATCGGACGATAATTCGGTTCATTGCGGAATTGAGCGTGCAATCTTCCCCAGTAAGACGGATGGAATTGGCAATTGATATCAAGCCAGTTTGTGATTGTTAATTTTTCCGTTTCGGAAAGTTTCAAATCAACCAGTTCGGCATGAGCAGTAACCAAGTCCTCTGTGTAACGGTTTACGGCAGGATTGTTCTGCGTGGTCTGTTTCCAATGACAAACCAATGCCGCCAACGGACTGGATAACGCTCCGGTTTGATAAGGCGGAATATATTCAATACCGTTCATCGCCGCATCTTCATCCCGATAATGACGGTTGCCCAGTAATTGCCGTTCCGATTTTGCAAGCCGAATAAGCGAATTGTACGATAAACTAAACGTTTCTTGAGGTTCACCGCGTAAATCAAGTCCCGCTTTTGTTTCTTCCGCTCCGTGACATGTTACACAATGTTTATCGAGAATCGGTTGAATTTGCCGGTCATAATCGAACACAATCCGTGCTTCCGTCTGCAACAGTTGCGCACTGGGAACAGACGCTTCACGAAGCATCGCTTTAGGAACAGCAGCCGTTTGAGTCGGAGTCATATCCGGTGTTTCGTGACAACCAACACAACTCCGTGTCTCACCGGAATTATAATTGACATAAGTTCGCTCCGTCTGAATCGCACAAAAATTCTTATCAAGTGCCTGAAAATAAATTGATTTTCCAGCCGGAACAAGAAAATGAGCACTGCCGTCCTCTTCAACAGGAACAATTCCATGTTGAACTTTTGCACTCAGCATTCCGTTACCTAAAGCACTGTGAGCATGAGTTGTTCCGGCATGATCGTTTCCATAATTCTTTCGAGCAGTCCAAGGACGCGGTAATTGTTCGAGAATCCGAATGTATTTCACCTCGCCGCGTTTAACATTTTCCATACCGACATAAATATCCGTTACAATACAACGGGCAAGTCCTTGAGCAGCAAGTTCCGCATCCGCTGACATTCCAGAAAGCTGTTGCGTTGGTTTGTTACGGGAAATAACCGGATACGGTTGCCAAAGCGACACGGTTGGGTCTTTGAGTAAAATTGTTTCACGCCCAGAAGCGTCAAGCATCGCAAGATCATAACCTGCCGGTTCCGACCAGACCAACCCCTTCGGTTTATGCGCAACAAGAAAGAGTTCAGCGGAAAGCGGATACGGATTGCGGAACAAACGTCCGGGTTTACCGGTTGCTTCGTGAACCCAACGTCCCTTTTCGTCTCGGAAATGAAAACCGTTATGATGAAACGCCGCCACATCGTCCGTAATATACTGCATTGTATCAATACTTCGGATATATTTCGACGTATCCACCAGAATGACGGTTCCAACCGCATTATTGGGACAACAATGTGACGCTCCAAGCATAACAATCTTGTTCGGTTCATCGGGAACAGCCCGTGCCTGAATCATTGTTTCAGGAAACGAAATGGAATTACCATAAACTTCGGCGGAACCGGAACCGTCAGGATTCATACTCCAAAGCGATTTGGCATTGCCGGCGGATTTATCAACATATTCCCAACGATGATACAAAATTCGTCCATCACTAAGAATTGTTGGGGTTGCTTCGCTGAGTGCGCTGTGTGTTAATGGTCGCAAACCGGAACCATCTGCATTCATCCTGTACAGATTCTTAACCGTAAAAACATCACCAGAATCACAAAGTACACTGAATTGACATCGTGTTGTTGCAAAAACAATTCCGCCGTCGGGCAGATAAGACGGTTCCATATCATCGGTTCCGTGATGATAACCGCGGCGATATTTCTGAACAAGTTCGGTTTCGTTTGGTTCGGGAAAAGTCAGTTGCCGCAAACCGGAACCGTCAATACCAACTTCGTAAATCCGATAACCGTCATCGGGACCTTTTTTGAAATCAAAAACAATTCTTTGGGCATCGAAGGACAAATCAAACCAACCAACAACTCCATTTTGAGTCAATTCCGGAACAATTTCACGAACATGACCGGTTTTCAAATTCAAAACGCAAAGACCACCGCCGGGCATCCAACGGCTATTGACATATTCTGTGTAAATATGATTACCGTTGTACGTTAATCGACGAATAAACAAAATCTCTTCAATTCCGCGATCAAGCAATTTTTGTGCGGTATCGGGATGAAATTGCAATGCGGCATCCGCAACCGCTGGAACTTTAGGATGGGGTGGTTCTGCCGGTACGTTGAAATTCTTGGTGTAGTCTTTGGTGTTGGGAAAGGCGGCCGGAGTGTTACGAATTTGAAACGTAACCGTTCCGCGGCCGGAACCACTATCAAGACCAACTTTTGTTTCCAACCGTTTATATTTTCCGTCAAGTTTGAATTGCAGTATTGACGGAGCATGTGCCCAGAACCCGAACTTAAACGATTCATCAGCAATTGACAATGGTTTCTCTTGATGATTTTGATTAACGAATAATTTTCCCCAACCGACCTGAACAGCAACCGGTTTTAATTCTGTTAAGGGTAAGGAGTTACCGTTGTTGTCGTACAAGACAGGTTCTGCCCAGATTGCCTGATCGCTATCGTAAGAATCGCCGCCGTAACCGGCAACAAGATAAAGATCATCAACTCCGTTCAAATCAACCCGAAGTGTTTGTGCTTTCATTTCGGGAATAATCAATTTTGTTTCAACCGATTTAAATTCTTCGGCAATAATTGCACTAAAACTCAAATTTAAAAAAATGAGTGTTGCCAAAATACGTAACATTGTTGAACTCCTTCTAATACAAGTGATTGAAATATTACAAAAAAACAATTTAGGGATTTAAAAGGCGAGGAATTTTTGTTCCGCAATTGGTTTTGCCGTCGGGTCTGTGATCCGCCGAATATTCGGCTCTGTCGGAATCAATAAAATCATAAACAAAACAAAAAATAAAAAATTCGTAATATATCAGTGGAATTATTATTTTGGGTTCTTCACCCTGAAGGGGTGGAATTTTCATAACCGCAGGTCAAGCGAGTAGTTGATAGTGGATAGTTGATAGTTCGCACGCGGAGTAATACCATTTCGGCAATAATTCCGCTTGCGACACTATCAACTATCCACTCTCAACTATCAACTTGCCACTGCCCCTGTCGGGGTGAAAATCGAAAAAAAAATTCCACTGATATATTCCCCCGATTTTAAGATTAACCCAAGTTCCACAGTTAGAGGGCTGGAGTGCTTGATTTTTTAGGGTTGGGGGGTAAATTTCTTCACTACATTTGGTTTTAAAATTATTTTTTATTGAATTGTTTCGGGAGTTTTA
>JAITBS010000144.1 GCA_031283515.1 Planctomycetaceae bacterium | reverse complement strand
ATGTTGACCAAACGGTGTTACGAATCGGCGTTAATTCGGGTTACAAGAACTTGCGAACACGGTTACAATATGGTTATCAGGTTGGCGGTGATTTGTACGGAATTTCCCGAACTTCCATTATCGGCGGCAACAACAATCACCGAGTCTTAACTGGTGTCAATCTCGGTCGCAACACGTTGAATCTCGGTTTCGGCGGCGATTTCAAAATCGGTAAACGTACAAAATTATTCGCCGACTACGACTTCGATCTCGGTGAACATTCCACCGCTCACACCGGTCAATTCGGACTCATGATGACTTTTTAGTCCGCAGATTGTCGCTGATTTTCGCTGATTCGTCCGCAGATTAACGCAGATTTTCGCGGATTAGTCCGCTGATTACGCAGATTTTCGCGGATTAGTCCGCTGATTACGCAGATTATCGCGGATTAGTCCGCGGATTTTCGCGGATTTTCGCGGATTCTTTTTCGGTGTCCTTTGTGTTAATCTACGTAATTTACGGACTGTTTGAGAAAATTTCACGAAATAATTTCGCAATAATCTGTGAATTTCATCTTGCTTATTTCAAATGAAATTTCTATTATAAACATTATTCCATAAAGCCAGACATGTCGGATTTGGCAAAATGTATAAACTGTGAGACATGTTAAAAAGATGAAAATATTATTTGCTGATGATGAAAAGAATATCCGTGAGGTACTGACAGATGAATTACTTCGTCTCGATCATGTTGTAACTCCATGTCGGGATGGTGCGGAGGCATTGGCGGCAATTCGTAAAGAACCATTCGATGTTTTGCTGCTTGATCTTGACATGCCGAGCGTAAGCGGTTTAACCGTTTTAGAGCAGGCAAAAAAACAAGGCAGTGATGCCGATGCCATCATTCTGACCGGAAAAGGAACGCTCGAATCCGCCCAACAAGCAGTACATCTGGGAATTGCCGAATTTCTTACAAAACCATACAAAATTGCCGATCTTGAAAAAATTTTGAACAACATCGCCGAGAAACGGAAACTCAATAAACGTTATTTCGCCATGATGAATCAACTGCGGCACGCCGAAAGTAACAGTAAACTCGTCGGTCATTCCGAAGCAATGCAACAAGTTTACCGAATGATTGACCGAATCGCACCAACAGATTCAACAGTTGTAATTCTTGGCGAAACCGGAACCGGTAAAGAATTAGTTGCACGGGCTGTACATAATAAAAGTTCGCGGTTCGATCAACCCTTTGTCGCCGTCAACTGCGGCGCCTTGCCGGAAACATTGATCGAAAGCGAATTGTTCGGGCATCGGAAAGGAAGTTTTACCGGTGCCGACGCCCATCGAACCGGTTTATTTGAAGTCGCAAACGGCGGAACCTTGTTTCTGGACGAAATCGGAGAATTACCGAAAGGTGTTCAGGCAAAATTGTTGCGATTTCTCGAAAGCGGCGAAGTTCGGAAAATCGGCGAAAATTCCGCTACGGTTTGCAATGTCCGTGTTGTTTGCGCAACACTTCGCCAGTTGGAAACAATGGTACATTCGGGAGAATTTCGGGAAGACCTCTGGTTTCGAATCAATACTTTTGAGATTCATCTTCCTGCTCTCAGGGAACGTAAAGAGGATATTCCCGATTTGATTGTCTCTCTCACCAAACGGTTTCAGTCCGATCTCGACAACCAATCCGCCGAAGAACTTTTCACAAAGGAAGCATTTCATTTAATGTTGCAATATGATTGGCCCGGCAATGTCCGGCAACTCGCAAATACAATTGAACACGCACTTATTCTTTCGGACGGTTTTCCAATCGAAGCGGAAAACTTACCTCAAATGTTGAAACCAAAAGAAGATAAAACAGAATCAGGTTTACCGTTTACGAGCCGTATCACAGAAAAAAAACCAAACCGTCCGGTTATTAACAAAAACGTACAGAATCAGTCTTCGCCTCTTACTTCCGCTGAGAATCCGATGCCGGAGTTAATGCCTTTTGATGTTGTATCGGAAACCGCAGCAGTGCAAGAAAACGTAACAATACCGGAAACAACAACTCTGCGTGATCTCGAAATGAAAGCAATTTTCGCCGCATTAACCCGACACGACGGAAACAAAGCTAAAGCCGCCGAAGAACTCGGTATCAGCCTCAAAACGCTGTACAATAAACTAAATCAGTCCGAAAAACGAATCGCCTAAATTAATGAATCAATGAATCAATGGAGTTCTTCACCCCTTCGGAGTGAATAGCGAAAAATAAAAAACTTAGTAATATATCAGTGGAATTTTTGTGTTTCGATTTTCACCCCGACAGGGGCAGTGGCAAGTTGATAGTTGAGAGTGGATAGTTGATAGTGTCGCAAGCGGAATTACTGCCGAAATGGTATTACTCCGCGTGCGAACTATCCACTATCAACTACTCGCTTGACCTACGGTTATGAAAATCCCACCCCTTTGGAGTGAAGAATAAAAAATAATTATTCCACTGATAGATTACAAGAAATACATATTGTACGATTGGGATAATGAAATATATTATGAAGAGATGTATAAAACTACAAGAACTTTGGAATCACAGCCAAGCGGTAGACTGTGTAGTTGTCCATGAACTTTAAAATAGCCTAAAATTATCAGTACGATAATTTGATTTGAGATGAATTTTAGAAACCGTCACAAGAAATGAAGCGAATTATCGCTTCGATAATATCTAAAAAATGACAAAATTGTCCAAAAATTGTGTCTTGTGCATACAATGACCGCAGATTTATTTTTTTGAGAATACAAACGATACGAAAATACAAAACACACGAAAAGCGTTTGAACGAAAATTTTCGTATGTTTTGTTATTTTTTTGTTTCGCATTCTTAAAAAAGAATCGGCGAAAATCTGTGGACGAAGAATCTACGATTGTTTCCGGTTGAAGTTGGCTATCGGTGATAAAGGATACTGGATATTTCTTTGGATACTCCCAATAATAGGAATGTCGGATTGATTTTTGCAGTGATCGTGTTAGAATTAAGTTCTATCCTATTTAATC
>JAITBS010000137.1 GCA_031283515.1 Planctomycetaceae bacterium | reverse complement strand
AAAGTGTAACCGTTCACGGTAATTTTTATTTTTTTACGTACCTTTATCGTGGTTATTTTATGTTTTGATATTTTTTTATTTTTGTAAGATATTGGGCGGAGGTAGTCCCTTGAGAAATGAGGCAACACAACTTTGCAAGAAAGTCATGACATTTTTCTTTTGTTGTTTACAAGTTGTTATTACACTCCAAAATCGTTCATGCCAAAAATTGCCCGTTTGTGTTTATTCATTCGCCGAATCCAAGAACGAGACGAAAGCTCATCGCGCTGATGAATCGTTGAAGACATCAACCGAATCTGTTTCAACAAACGCTTGCCATAGTTCGACGTCTTTTTATTGTCTTTGTACTCAGCAAGAAATTTTACCTCGCGTATTAATCGACTTGCTCTGGGGCGAATGGTTGACGAGATGTCATTTATGACTTTCCTGTGCGCCGCGTTTACGTTTACGACGACGACTCGAATGAGACGAAGTAGATGCCAGTTTAACAATATCAATTGAGTTGTTCGACCAAATAAAAAAATCCGCAAATAATTTCCAATAATTGTTTGTTTTCAATTTTCAGGTTCATACACGAATTGTAACTATAAAAAAGAAAAAAAACAAAACCAATATAAAAATTAAAATACGAACAGTTACGCCAAAACTACATTCCGAATTTAAAAAACCGTGAACAGTTACAATTTTTTAATGCATCTCCAAAAGTTCCCGAACATATTTTTGTTCGTTTGGGGATAATTTTTCAAATGGAACTTTAATTTCCGTCTCGTTTTTTGTTTTAAATATTAAATTGTCTTCAAAAATTGCTACAATTTTTGCTTTTTCACCAACGACAGACCAATCTGTCAATGGAAGAAAAAAACCTCGCGATTCATTACCTTGTCCTGCATACGAAGGAATAGGACGATTTATAATTTCTTCAAAAGGAGTAATTGTATCTGATAATTTTTGTTGTGACCATTTTTCGTAGAGAATTTTTCGACTTTGAGGAAAAAAAGCATCATAATGTTCCGAAAACATCTGGATTAGAGATTCTATCACATTGGGGCTCATTCGCAATTGTTTATCAGCTTCATCAGATGATACCAATATTAACATTAGTGTTCTCATCGCTAATACTTGGCGTTCAATTTCTGGTAATGTCCAAAGATAATGGATAAACTCCTCAACTTTAGCTGCATGAAAACCAGATTCAATGATTTCTTGTTTCAAAATCAAAAGATGTAACTTCATACGTGACGTTCCCGGCGGATAACGTTTTTCGAATGATCGCCGTTGATCGGCAAGTAAAAGAAGACAAGCAGCGCGGTTTTGGGCATTAATTTGTATTGCTGTTGTATCAATAAGTTGAAACGCTTCATTCTGACTCATACCTTGTGTTTTCTCATCACAAATCCGTTTTTCTTCTTTTGCTATATCTAAAAAAATATTTGGAAGAGGTTTAAATTTGATCGGAATTGTTAAACAACCAGCATTTTTGTTATCCTCCATAAAATAAGTAAATCGTAATTTTGTATCTTTTTCATTGGTAAAGTTTTCCCATTTTTTTCTGTCTTCATGATCAAGTTGAAACAATTTATATTCATCCAAAATCAGAACCCGTTTGGTATTTTGTAAAAGTAATGAACACTTCGTCTTGGATAAAAATTCTGGAGCAATAATTAGTCCTGAGCCATCGAATTTATAATCACTTCTAGAATAATTTCCTAAATTATCTGATAAGATATCTAACATATACGATGCACGGGAAAAAAACTTCGAAGTGGGATAACTATTCGGAACAGTAATTGGTTCTGTTCCATTATTGGATACCGTAACGCGAACATAAAATGGTTCACCCAAAACAGGATTTGACGGCGAAACTTCGATTTGCCCCTCAAGATCATGAGGTAAACCGTCTATCCAAAAAAATATTGTGAACAGTAATAATAAAACCGTTGGTGTCATCTTTAGTAATCCTTATTTTAAAAAGTTATAATCTTACTTTATAAACCGCTTATATTGTAATTTGATAAACTTTTTATATTTATCTCAATGGTTTCCGATTTCATTTTTTTGAATACGCTTAGTGTCCATTTCTTCGGCTATTTTTTGATCTTCTTTACTAAAATATGAAATAGGATAAGCTACAATAGAAGCTTCATCTTTATGAAAGAAAAACTCCATAATACGCACTTTATTTTTGTTAATCCCAACAAATCCTCCACAACAAATAATTGTATCGTTATCTCGATACCAGACACGGAATTTTTTTTCTTCATGAATTTTTTTTCTTTGTTCTAATTTCTCTATAATTTTTTTTGCGAAAATTATATCAACCCTTTTTTCGAGTAAGAGTTGTTCTAAATCTTTTTTGTCCGATGGAGGAAATGAATAGAAAAAGACAACATAATTTATCACATCCTTTTCATAATTATCAATAATGTTATTGAAAATCATTTGTGATTGAAAAAGTCTATCTATTCTATTTTTTTCTTTGGCAAATTTGTGATAGGCTTCTTTCGTTACAGTATCTTTGATTTCTGAAGCTGGAATTCCATTGAGCCATATTATTTTACGGTTTTCAGGAATATCAGGTGGTGTAAAAAAATCATCAATTTTATTTTCCGGTAATTCTGGGTCAAACTTGGGATTAAGAGCACAAAAATTATTCCATTTTTCTAGGAGATTTCCACAACTTTCACGTTGTAACTTTGGCACGTCAGATAGTTTTAAACGTCCGTATCCTGATAAATGATTCAGATAAAATGCAAAAAAATCATTATATGTTTCTATAAATTGGGGAGATTTAGATTTGAGTTTTTCTGAATACTCATCAAGTATCGTTTTAAACTCTTTATTGGGAGATTGTTTATACCGTGCGAGAATTCTTAATACTTCTACCATCCAGTCAACATAAGTATCATCATCAGTTGAAACAAGTTTATCCATTTTTTCTAATTCTTCACGCAATTTTTGAGGTGTTGAAAAAAAACCTTGTTCATTAGTCTTAAAACAACTTTTAATTACCTCATATTGTGTCTTACAATCAATATATCGGTTGTTAGGTACTTTTTCATTCGTAATAACTTGTGCAAGTAATGAATGAGTAGCGAACAAAAATAACACCGAAAAAATAAAATACTTCATTTTAATTCTCCAATTAATGATTTTATTGTTATATTTACATGCTATAAAATCACACGTTTTTTTATTTCTTAAAAAAATAGATGTCATAAATCATTACTCCTATGAATAAATATAATAAATATTTGTTTTTATTATTGAGGCATTTCAGAGTTATTAGTTTTATCCAAAAATCTGATATCGTTCATGTTTTAAAAAATTATAAATTACTCAAACTGCAAAAGAAATTCCGCTAATTAGAGAAATTTATTTTTTATAATTTCAACTAAATTTTTTATTTTTTTCGTAATCTATCAGTGGAATATTTTTTCCTACGTCCTGAAAGGACAACATAAACCAGCCCTACCCAACGGGTAGGGGCAAAGTGACCGCCAACAAGATCGCCCTGAAAGGGCAGGATATAGTTGAGAGTGGATAGTTGATAGTGGAGAGTGTCGCAAGCGGAGTAATACCGTTTTGATAGTAATCCGCTTTGCAACACTATTCACTACTAACTATTCACTATTCACTACTAACTATTCACTATCCACTATCCACTATCAACTATCCACTACTTTTCCCATGTTTGATTTATTTTTTCCGCCGTTGTGTCCACTTTGTAATGCAGTGATGGAGGGTGATGCGGTGTTTTGTGAGTTGTGTGCGTCGAGATTGACAACACCGGACGGGATGTATTGCCGACGTTGCGGCGGGAAGCATCACCCGCATCACCGGAACACATTGGGTTGCAGCCGTTGCCGAACAACCCCGTTCCGTTTTCGGCGGGTGATTGTTCTTGGCGAGTACGAAGCGGAACTTCGGGAGTTGATTCTGCGAATGAAGACGGATCGGAGCGGTTTTCTGGCGAGAGTCGTAACACAACTTCTTGTCCGTCAACGTGCGAAAGAATTTCGTGAAACGCCGTTGGATTTGATCATTCCGGTGCCGATGTATTGGTTCCGGCGTTGGGTTCGTGGGGTGAACTCGCCGGATATTCTGGCGGAAGAACTGGGGCGTATTTTGAAGGTTCCTGTGGCGTCCGAACTGGTACAGCGCATACGCCCAACCGAAGTACAATACCTGCTCTCCGCTCATAACCGTGCCGGTAATGTTGCCAACGCATTTGCGGTGAAGAGAGTCGATGAGGGCTGGTATCAGCGGTTGGTCAACGGTATTGGTTTAGGGAGTTTTTGGTGGAGAATGGTGTCGAACAGAAGGGTGTTACCGAATTATTCTGATTTATCGGGTAAAAATATTCTCTTGGTGGACGACATTTTTACGACCGGTTCGACCTGCAATGAAGTTGCCAAAGTTCTCCATCGGGCAGGAGTTCGAAGTGTAACGGTTTGTACGTTTGCGCGGGCGGTGGGGTTTTACACACAGCGGCGAGCCCATTTACTGGAAAAACTTGCGAAAAAGAGATAATTTGTTGTTGACATTTTTGCCGGTTTCGAGTGAAATAGAGTGAGTAGTTGATAGTTGATAGTGGATAGTGGATAGTTCGCACGCGGAAGTATTACCGTTTTGGCATTAATTCGCTTGCGACACTATTAACTATTCACTACTAACTATTAACTATCAACTACTATCAACTACTACCAACTATTAACTAAAAACAATGATCATGAAAAAGTTACATTTGTTTTGTGCGGGGTACACACTGATTGAATTACTGATTGCGGTGTCGTTATCCTTACTTCTTCTGCTGGGCGTCACGGAGATGTTCCGCCATGTCGGTGCGACAATGAGCGATACCCAAAAATCCCTCAATATGTCCGCAAATCTAAATGCCACCGCAATGTTGCTAAGAGACGATTTG
>JAITBS010000133.1 GCA_031283515.1 Planctomycetaceae bacterium | reverse complement strand
TACCAGAAAAAAACTAAAAAAAACTGTGGACAATAAAAAAATTCAAAAAATTTGACCTAACTCGAATAATAACCTATCGTTATAGCAAAATTCCACGCACTACTAATAGTGAACATCCGTTACAAAAAAACGAGTTTAAAACAATGAAAAGTATATCTAAATGAACAACCAGATTCGGAATGTTAAGAATAATATTCAGGTTGTGAGGAAAATAAGAATGAGCGGGTTTGTTGACATTACTTTTGGTGTTGCTATACTTTTATTGACTTGAACATCCGCATTTTATACCAAAATATTCAATACCAAATTTCAATAAAAAAATATTTCCCATGCGAATCGGAGTACTTTGTAGTGGTGGCGATGCCCCTGGAATGAATCCTTGTTTACGATCTATTGTCCGAACAGTTTGCACTTGTAATGATGAGATTTACGGTATTCAACATGGTTACGAAGGACTTCTGAACGAAGAATTTTACCCTGGTGAAAATGGTTCTCATATTATGGGAATGCGTTCCGTCTCCGGTCTTTCAAAACTCGGCGGTACCATTCTACACAGCAGCCGATCAAAACGATTTCAAACTCCAGAAGGTATTCACGAAGCTGTTAATATTTTACACAAACATAAATTCAACGCCCTAATAACCATCGGCGGAAATGGTACTCTCTCCGGCGCTCTCGCACTAGGAAAAGTTTGGGATGGTCAAATCATTGGTTTGCCGGGAACTATTGATAACGATCTCTTCGGAACAGATTACACCATCGGCTTTTCCACCGCTGTTCATACCGCTGTCGAAGCAGTTGATAAACTTCGTGATACGGCAGGAAGTCACGATCTCATGTTTTTTGTCGAAGTTATGGGACGACATTGCGGCGATATTGCTCTTTCCACTGCAATCGCTTCCGGTGCCGAAATCGCCTGTATTCCCGAAATCGAAGAATCTCCAGAACGTATCGTTGCCCGACTCCGAAAAATTAAAGAAGCCGGAAAAACCTCTGTTATGGCAATTGTCGCAGAAGGTGACGAAAGCGGCGGCGCATTCGCAATGCAGAAAATTCTCAAAGAAGCCGGTAATCCCTTCGATAGCCGAGCTGTTGTTCTCGGTCATGTTTTACGCGGCGGTTCGCCCACACCAGAAGACCGAATCTTAGCCTCAGAACTCGGTAATTTCGCCGTCAGTTCTCTTTTACTCGGCGAATCCGGAAAAATGGCAGGAAAAATACACGGAGAACTCGTTCTCACCCCCTTCCAACATTGTGTCGCCGAGCATAAAAAAGTCGATGCCGAACAACTGCGATTATTACATATCGTCGCCAGTTAATCCGGTTTTTCCCGCTATTACGATTATTTTCACCGCTCATACCTCAAACCAAAATAACTATTCAGTAAAAAGTCCAAAATATTTGACTTTTTACTGATTCTGTTATATTGTATGTTCTAGTGATTAAGTGTAATTTGTATTCTTCCGGCAATTCCACAACACAAGATAATTCAGAGAAATACATTCACAACCCTTACCGTTTGAGTAAAAATTATGAACAATATTGTTGAAAAAATTGCTGTTGTCGAAGAGCAAGTTGCTCTTATTCAATCGAAAATTGTTCCGTTGACCTCCAAAGTCGAAACGTTGAACCGAAAAATCGAAGGATTTTCCGGTTTATTGACGGAAATTACCGGCGAAACAAACTCAATTCAACAAGAATTCAATTCGTTCCAACAAAAGTTGGAATCCATTCAGAACCTGCTCGCCGAAACCAAAACGGAAGGGGAACATCTCTGCGCTGATCAAGATGAAAATAAACATCTTTACGAATCAATGACTGAAATGTTTGGCGAGGCGTTTCAGGTTGTCTCACGTTTTTTTGAAACTGCCCGAAAAATAGGGATTGTTGATAAAGAAAAAGAAACTAATTTTCTCGCCCTACAACAACAGATTCTTAAACCGGAAACAAAACCAGTTACCGCCGTTTCCGAACTAATTACCGAACCAATTATTCCTTCTGTTACGGAGGAACCTGTTATCGAAAAAACTTCGGAACCAATTGTGGAAATTCCGAAAGCACCGGAATTACAAGAACCAACTCTTACCGCTGGAACTCCCGCAGAAACTCCCGATCATTTTGTCGAAACGGAAACACCGGAATTGCCGGATAAAAATGAAACAGCAACAGTGTTCACCGAATCGGAAACGGAATCGGAACCGGAACCGGAAATTGAATCTATTTCGGAAATTGACGAACAGACAAATTCTCTGATTTCGGGGCTTCCCGATGTTTCTGTGCTTCCTGAATTATTACCGCCGGTCAACAACATGGAAACACCGGTTAGCAACACAGAATCCGTTGAAATTCCGGTAGAAGCCGCAACATTAAATTTACCGCCGCTTCAATTGACCATGCCCAATAATTCCGACAATTCCCATGATTCTGAAACCGAATTGTCTGAGGAAGAGGAAAAAAAACTCGAAGACCTCTTAGCGGATATCTCAACACCAATTTCAATATGATTTATCGATACAAGTGTAATCGTTGACACAAAAATAAACAAAACGGTCTGTTTTATTTTGTTTGTTCCGTATTCTCAAAAAATAATCGTATCTATTACGCCGCTTTTTTAATGTTTCTCCTTCACTCCGAAAGGGATGAAGAAGAAACATTTTTTTCCGAATAGTTACAAAATAAGATCGCAACTGAATAGATACCGTATTTTAGAGATTCCTAATCTTAGTGAAATAATCGGGAAATTAACCAGTAACTTCCCGAATTTCATCGCGGGAAGAAAGGTAATAGATAATGCCAAGTCCAGCAACAAGAATTGAAATAAGCCGGTACCCCAAAGCAACCACCAAACCAATTCCAACCCCCATTTTAATACCTCCCACTAAAAAAAACGGATAAACCTGCTCCAGAACAAATTCGAACGGACCAGCCGCTAATGGAATCATTGCGGTTAAATTTACAACATTATAAAGCATAATATGGTCAATCAAATTCGGCACAGAACCAAAAAGACCTTTGGCTATCAAATAAAGTGAAAAACCAAACGGAATGTGTACAAAAAATGTCATTGCAAATGTTTCTAGCAAACAGATTTTGTGATTTCGGTAAAGTAAAAAAGATCGTGTCAGTTTTCCAAGAGTGTTTCCACAGAATGGAATTTTTGCCAAAAGCCGTTCCAGATGACCTTTGGAGAAAAAAGGAAGAAAAATGATTCCAACACAAGTATAGCCAATTACAGTCAGCAAAAAAACAATTTGCGACAATGTTCGGGCTAAAACTTCCTGCCGAAAAGCAAAACCTGTCGTATAAACCAAAATTGTACCACACAGAAACATGACTAACAATCCAATAATTCGATCAACAATCACACTGGCAACCGCTTGGGACATATAATCAGGATTCTTTCGGGCAATCAGGTAACCCTTAACCAAATCGCCTCCAACAATACCCATTGGCGCAAGATTAAGCATCAAACCAAGAAATCCAAACCGAAAAGCATTTTTGACCGAAAGTATTAAACCAAGCGTTTGAACCAAACAACGCCATCGCCAAATAGTGACGGCAACAGCAAAAAGTTGAACGAAAAACGCAACTCCCAGTAATTCCCAACGTTTCGGTTGTTCCCATAAAAGTTCGAAGACATTTTTCCCATCTGCACCAGTTGCTTGGGAAGCGTTCCAAAAAAGAAACCCGAAAATTCCGAAAATTAAAATCAGTTTAAAACAAAAGATTAAGGTTTTTTTAATTTTTCGAAGCATACATTGAAACTCAATTAATTATTATTTTGACAGAACATTAAAGAAATTATTATATCCGTCATTAATTTTTTAACCAGTCTATTCTTTGTCAAAAATTTAGAAAAGTGATTTTCTTTTAAAGAACCTCTTGACATATTGACGAAATTCCCTAGAATCGTAAAAATAATTTCAAAACACGGGTAGGGTTCAATTCCAGAAACATACGCATTTTGAATAACATAGAACAATTATATCAAATATGTGACTGGTTGTTGCGATAAAATAAAAAGTAAACAGCGTGTAATGTGAGTAGGAAATCCGTTGGATCGATAGAAAGTGAGTAAATAAAAAAACCAAAAGAGGGGGCGAACCGGGTTCGACCGGGCAAGTGAAGTTTAAGTTGCGTGTCGTGGTTGGTCAGCGGGCCACGTTAAAAGCCGACTACTAAATTCAAATGCCGAACCTAAATTGGCATTGGCTGCCTAAGAAAAGGCAACCCCGAATCCATACTGCTGCCGAAGTGGTGTGACATTCGGACGTAATTTCGGATCGTTTCCGTTCATGTCGATTACGGCGGGAATTAAAAAATGTTGTCGAATCGTTTGAGCAAGACCGTTGCCGATAAGGGCTTAATCAGATTAAAAAACAAAAAATCGGATACACACGTAGATGCTTATTCGGAACTGTTTCGGGACGCGGGTTCAATTCCCGCCGCCTCCAGATTTTAATAATGAACTATTTCAGTAATTAATATCAAACGGTGAATAATAAAATTAAAAACCGGAATTACAAACATTAGCTACTGAAATTACTGAGTAAAAAGGATGATACCTCCTCTTTTGGGTATCTTGGGCTTCTTCTTTTCGCCGTCAAAGGGAAGGAATCCGATAGTTTTTGATTTCCGGCGGCAGAAAGTTGATTGCAATGAAGATTTACGTTGGTAATCTTGCTTACCGAACTACAGAGGATGACATCCGCCAAGAATTCGAAAAATACGGCACCGTTAATAGGGTCGATATTATTAAAGATCGAGAAACGGGTCGTTCCAAAGGTTTCGGTTTCGTCGAGATGTTGGACAATGATCAAGCAAACGCCGCAATTCAGGCTCTTGATGGGCAAAATGTTGGCGACCGAACCTTGAAAGTGAATGAAGCCCGTGAAACACGCCCCAAAGGTCCATCACGACACGGTGGTGGTGGTTTTGGCGGCGGTGGTGGCGGCGGACGTTACCGAGGAGAACGTGAACGACAATACTAAACCAAATTAATTGGTTTTGTTCCACGATTTCAAAAAAAAGCGGAAAGCGAAAGTTTTCCGCTTTTTTTATTGTTCACAGTTTTTTTAGTTTTTTCTGGTTCGGAGTAGTTGATTTTCCGGCTTGGAGAATTTCGGGGCTGGGGATGTTGGCGAGTTGAAAAAGTTGTTGGAGTTCTTCTCGCAGTTCAGGAACACGGTTGATGATGGGGTGTTTCTCGGTATTGGTAACTTGAATGCGGATGGTACAGAGTGTTTCCAATAATTTGTAATATATCATGAGAATCCCAAGCCAAAGGTGAATCTCATAGAAAAACCGGCGAAAAAAATTAAAAGATAATATAATGTCAACTAAAAACAAGATTGGTTTTTAGAAGTTCCCTATTGAAATACAACATCGTTTTTTCAGGAATAAAACGATTCTTTCGGTTTCGCAATACGTTTTGGAATTTTCAATCATTTTTTCTAATGGAACCGATTTAACGAGATACGATTGATTGTTTTTCAAAAAATGTTTTCTATGAAACCCTTCAGATTAAAATTTATTGGGGTGATTTTTTTGATACTGTTCATTTTTTCGATGATCAGTTTTTTGAGTTATTCTTCTGCCGATCCTCCGGATTCGCGGGTTTTTCCTCAACCGGAAACGGTTTATAATTTTTGTGGTCCTTTGGGGGCTTATCTGGCATCGTTTTTCCTGAATCTGTTTGGAATTGCGGCGTTTTATCTTTTTCTGCCGCTTGGAATCGGAGCTGTTCGATTGTTAAAAGGTCAATGTTTCGATCAAATTTTGCTTCGAACAACCGGACTTATTCTTGTTTTAATTGGTTTATCAGGATTATTCGCTTTGGTCGGTAAAAAAATACCGTATTATCCTGGTCCAATTATCGGACCAGGCGGTTATCTTGGAATGATTACTACCATGTTATTGGGAAGTATTGTTACGATTTTCGGCAGTATTGCTTTTTTGAGTAGCCTTGTCATTAGTGGAGTGATTCTTTCCGGTGATCGGATATTGCTGCAAGTTATCCGTTTCTTGTTCCATTTCCAAAGTAAAACTTCTAACATTCCAATTGAGCAAAAAGACGAAAGAAATGCCTCGGTTACCGATGAAAACCGTTATGGAGTTGTGATGCGGCTCCCTGCTGTTTCACGAATCGATCTTGCCCGTAACCGGAAACTGTCGGCGAAACCGTCTGAAATAATCCCCACCGATAATACGGTTACTGTGGCGAACACTTTTGTTGGTGATACCGTCGATAATGATAATAGCGATGATGATTTATTTCCGGTCGAAGAGCCGAAAACATATCAATTTCCGACGACAGATTTATTAACATTATCGGAGCCGTTTGACCAGGAAGAATATCTTGAAACAGTTCACCAGCAAGCGGTAATGCTTGAAAAGGCGTTTGCGGATTTTAAGACTCAGGTTCAGGTTGTGGATATTCAGACGGGACCGGTTATTTCGCAATTTGAGTTGAAATTAGCGAAGGGACTTCGGCTCAATTCCATTCAACGGCTTTCAGATGATTTAGCAATTGCGATGAAAGTTCCGAGTGTTCGGATTGTTGCGCCGATACCGGGTAAAAACACTGTTGGAGTTGAACTGCCGAACGAACACCGGCAAACAGTGCGGATTCGTGAGGTGATGGAATTATGCCCTGACGCCCATGAAAAAAACAATATTCCGATTTATCTTGGCAAAGATGTTTCCGGTCAACCGATGGTTGTTGATTTAACAAAGTTACCTCATCTTTTGATTGCGGGGCGAACCGGAACCGGAAAAAGTGTTTGTCTTAATTCGATTATTGTTTCGATACTTATGACACGGAGTCCTGAACAGGTTCGGATGTTAATGATTGATCCGAAAATGGTGGAGTTGAGTCCTTATAAAACGATTCCTCATTTGATACATCCGGTAGTTACGGATATGCGGAGAGCGGAAGCTATTTTGGCGTGGGCGGTTGAGAAGATGGAAGAGCGTTATCAATTACTGGCTTCTGCCGGAGTTCGTCAGATCAGCGAGTACAACAAACTTACGGAAGACGAATTACGTAACCGTATGAAAATGATTGATGTTCCCGAAGAAGAATGGGAAGAGATTCCGAAATCGATGCCGTATCTTGTGATTATTGCCGATGAAATGGCTGACTTGATGATGATGGCGGCAAAAGAAGTTGAAACGCATATTATTCGTCTTGCCCAAAAGAGTCGGGCAGTGGGAATCCATCTTGTTTTGGCAACACAAAAACCAACTGTTGATATTGTTACGGGTCTTATCAAATCGAATTTACCGGCAAGAATTGCGTTTGGAGTGGCAACACGAACCGATAGTTTAGTTGTTTTAGACCGAATTGGAGCAGAGCGGTTACTTGGCAACGGCGACATGCTTTTTCTGCAACCGGGGACAAGTCAACTATTTCGTGGTCAGGGAACTTATGTGAGCGATACGGAGATTGAATCTATTATTGAGTTAATTGGAACAGATAATCCTGATTTTATTGAAGAACTTGTTGATATTGATATTGACGCGGACGATTCTGCGGCTGCGGTTTCCTCTGATTTTGATGGCGAGGATGAAAAGATTCAACGTGATGAGTTATATCAACAAGCGGTTGAATTTATTATTCAACAAGGTCGTGGTTCTTTGTCGTTGCTTCAGCGTCGTTTTAGTGTTGGATATGGTCGTGCGGCGCGAATGATCGAATTTATGGCGGAAGACGGTATTGTTGGAGCTTACAATGGTTCAAAACCGCGTGAAGTGATTATGACGCTTGGGGATTGGAAACGGAAACGATTAACCGGAACTTCCAAAAACGCCTTACCAATCCCCAAAAAAACAAGTCCGTTATTACGACATACCCCGCCGGAAACATCCAACGAATTATATTATCGTTCCCGATATCAGGAACCGGATCCGGAACCGGACGAAACGTTTGAGAATGATTTTGAAGACGATACATTTGATAGCATTTGATAAGGATAGAATTTTTGTAATCTATCAGTGGAGTATTTTTGAATCTGTTTACAGTTGGCAATTACAAGGTTGGCAACTAACAGGTAGGCGGACTTTCTCCGAAGTGTTGCGAACAATACAATAAACACACGGTCACAACAGTTGGGCTTAGTATTGTGTTGTACACGGTTGTTTTTTCATTTCCGTCCGTCAACAGGGGCAAGTCGGCGAGTACGCCGTTGCAACTGTGGGTTCGCAAACCTTGTCCGCAAGTTCCACAAAATCAGACTACTGAGCTACTCAGCCTTTCGCTGAAAGGTTGGTCGGTCTTAGCCAACCTTGAATCTTTTTGTGAAATTCGGCAAGGTTTTTGTAGAGTTCTATGGAACTTTTGTAGGGCACTACAGAGTCTTTGTAGAACACGACGGAGTCTTTGTAGAACACTACAGAGTCTTTGTAGAATACTACGGAGTCTTTGTAGAACACTACGGAGTCTTTGTAGAACACTACGGAGTCTTTGTAGAACACTACAGAGTCTTTGTAGAACACTACGGAGTCTTTGTAGAACACTACAGAGTCTTTGTAGAACCGTAATCTATCAGTGGAATATTTTTGAATTTGTTTACAGTTGGCAATTAACAGATTGGCAATTAACAGGTTGGCAACTAACAGGTAGGCGACTTTTCGCCGAAAGGTTTTAAATAATACAATACAATAAACCTACGGTCGCAACGGTTGTTTTTTCATTTCCGTCCGTCAACAGGGGCAAGCCGGCGAGTACGCCGTATTGTTTATTGTTTATTGTTTATTGTTTAAAATGCTTCGGCGAAACGTTGACTACCTTTGGAGTCCATTGGTAAACAAATTGGCGAAGATTCCACTGATAGATTACAACAAATCAAATCCCCCTAATTTTCAAGCAAAATAAACAACACAGAATGGGATCGCTCCCCAACCAACCCGATAAACCGCATTGATGTACTAAC
>JAITBS010000015.1 GCA_031283515.1 Planctomycetaceae bacterium | reverse complement strand
CACGAAATCGCAACTCTCTCCTCAAGTCTCAATACTTATACTGTTACAAATCTTTGGGGCGATACTTCTTATCAGTTCAAAATCGGTTATCTGGGCGAATCGGAAAGTCAAGCGGTTTCAACAACGCTAGACCTGACAACCAAACCTTACACGGTAAATATTTTGAATCTGTCACAAAATTCCGCTCAACTTACATGGGAATTCGCCACCGATAAAGACCCCGCAATTAATACTTTGCCAACCGGCGATGACTCCGGAAAATATATCCTTCAGCAATACGTTGGAAACGGTGAGCCGAGCGAAGCGGAACGAATATTGGCGGTTGATGATGCCAAATGGACAAAAATTGATGAGTGGTCTTATAAGACTAAACATTACAAGCTGGATGCTTTGACAAAAAATACGGCTTATTATTACCGTATTGTTTATACTTATCGTACAGGTGATATTGCGGCGGGATCAGGTCCGGATTATGTTGTTCCGCTGCGAACAAAATTTTCTGAAATTGTTACGGTAAAAACCAAAAGCGACCTTTGGACAACCAGTACCGGTTCTTCTTCCGTCAACCTCGCTTGGGACACAAAATCTCTTACCAGCGGAACACAATATTCCGTACAATATCAAATTAAAGGAGTCGGCACATGGACAACCGCAAGTAATTCGGTTACGGCGACATCATATACGTGCACTAATTTGCTTTCCGATACGGATTACGAATTTCATGTTGTCTTCAACGGCAGCAGCGAAACGGAAACGGCAACCATTGAAGCCAAAACCACAAAAAGCATTTTGTCCGTTGTTTCAAAGGAACTCGTAAACGGAACCGCATCGGCAACAATTGAAATGCAATACACGACCGGCGAATCAAATTTTGTACTTTATTATCGCCCGAAAGGTGATGACACCGCTTCATGGTTACAAAAAAATCCGACAACAACAAACGGCGGAAATGTATCGTTTCAATTATCACTCACACCGGAAACAGAATACGAATTTAAAATCGTTTATGAGTCTAATTCCGTTCCACACGAGTCGGAAATTAAAATTGTTTCGTTATCTGATGATTTAATGCCGTCCAATGTTTCGGGAAGTTCGATAACAATTCGTTGGGATGATTCAAGTTTTCCCGATAAACGTTCGGGATCGTCGTATATTCTCGAATACCGTATTGTCGGTAGCGGAGCCGCTTGGTCAACCGCGCCGATTTCGTCGAACAATTCGTCCACCGTCAGTAATTTATCTTCCAACACGGAATATGAATTTCGTGTTCAATACACAACAGACGGCGGCGCAACAGCCTATTCAACAACCAAAACCGCCCGAACCAAACAGCCGGTCATCAGTGCATCAACACCGCAAGTCGGAAAAGTAAAATTGACTTGGACTTTTGAAAGTGTTTCCGATTACAAAATTCAGTATAAAGCCGATGACGGTACTTGGGTTGACAAAACAACAATTACTATAAATCCGTTGCGAGAAACAGTTGTCGATAATCTGACGGCGGAAACCGATTACATTTTCCGTATCGCTTATAAGACTTCACAATCAGGCAGTGATTTTGTCTATTCCGATGAAGCGGAAATAACAACACTTGGCGGATTTTCGGTAGTCGAAAATTCGACCGGAACGCGAAGTGTTACGGTTAAATGGGATTATGTAACGGATTTAACTTACAGTATTCAGTACCAGTTGAAAGGAACACAGGTTTGGATTACAACAATACCCGACATTCCGAAAACAACGAAAGAATACACAATCTCTTCGTTGGAACCGGGAAATAGTTATACGATTCAATTGATTTATTTTGACGGTACACCACAATATAAAAGCCTTGAAGTAACAACAACTAAAACAGCTCCCGAAACACCAACCGGTTTATCTGCTTCGGAAATTACAAACAACGGAGCCAAAATCAAATGGATAGACAACAGTGAATATGAAGAAGATTATATAATTGAAGTTACAAACAATGTTACAGGAAATGTTGTTAAAATTTCAATTGGTGCGGGAAACGGAACCGGCGATATGACCTACACGTTGACCAATCTTGATACGAAAATATCTTATACGGTTAAAGTTTACGGGAAGAATGCGGAAGGTTCTTCGACGGTGGTACAGACGACATTCACAACACTTGATGTTAACCGTCCTGCGGCGGTAACATCGGTCAAAACAGCGGCAACACCAAAATCAGTTACATTATCGTGGAAAATCAAATCCGTAACAGATGTTCCTGACCCAACGAATTTTCGGATTGAATATTACGACGACAAAGACAAAAGCAGAGAAAAACTCTGGTATGAAGTTCAGGGACTTAGCAGTGCGGTTGTTTACGATAGCGCAACACAAACATATTCTTGTACGATTTCCAATAGTTTTGTTGCCGGCGATTCATTAACGGTAACATTAGAAAACAAAACGGCGTATCAATTCCGAATTATTGCGTTGGCTCCCAGTTCGGCTTTTGGCGACGCTGCGGCGGCAACAATCAAAGCAACAACAGCCGCATTGGTTGTTCCGTCCAGTCTTTCGGCAAAGAATATCATGTTGACGACGGCAACTATTAGTTTTAAGGACACAGATAAAAACGTCAGCCCTTCCGATAAAATTTATACTTTGTACTATGTAGCAGGAACAAAAAAGTACAGTAAATGGGCAGATGTTCCTGTGTCGGAAATTCAATCTGTTACAGTGCAGTCCGACAAATTATCTTACGACCTAACCGGATTGAAGGCGGAAACGGTTTATACGTACATTATTGAATCGAGCTATCTGGGGCAAAAAATTGTTACGAATACGAGTAGTTTTACAACCGTAAAAATGCCGCTGGCAACAACAATAAAAGGCGGTTACACATTAATTTCGAATCAATATTCATTCCTAATTTCCTGGAAACAGCCGACATCGACAAAATTATCGTCGGGTATTACGATTCAATACACGTTGGAAGTTTCGACTTCGGGTAAAAAAGATACTTTTGTAACTCTTCCATCGTCCGCCGTCGGAACTTCGTCTGCGGGACTGAAATACGTAACGTTTTCATTTGCCGATGTTATCAAGTTATTGGCGGACAACAATTACGATATTACAACGAAAATCAGCGGATTATCATTCCGTGTTGCCAGTACTTTTGTGGAAAACAGCGCAACAGTAGGAACTTCCTATTCATCAGCAGGACGTGTTACATTACCGAAATTTGTTTAAGATTTATTGTGCAGTATTTCAAATGACTGCCGAAATAGACAACAATTCATTCGGATGTAATGCTCGTAACAGTTTATTTCGTATTCTCAAAAAATCTGTGTAATCTGCGGACTAAAAATAGACAGTTTGCAGATGCAATCAGATTCTCAATATATTGATTATGTTCCGGTTCCATCCGATAACCGGTCTGAATGTGAAGGACATCGGCAATTCCCGTAATTCCTGATCATGAATTTGTTCACGAATTTCTTTCATTTCAACAAGCATTTCCAAAAGCCCTTCTAATTTGTTCGATAATTTGCCGTCCATGTTATTATTATCGAACGGGTCATCCGATTCCAAACGTTTATTCAATTCCGACAATATCGCACGAATATTTTTGCCATTCGAACCGGAAAGTGTTGATTGATTCAACGTAGATATGAATTTTCCTATTTCCAGTAATTTACCATTATCGTATCAATTAAAAGTTCTTGACGGCAAGCAGTTAGAGTCGAAAGAACAACATCCGAATAATCCGAACAATAATATTGTCGAAACGGATCGTGTTTCCATTTCACCGGAAGCTGAAGAAATTCTCGCCAAAATTCAAGCGGAATTGGCAAAAACAAATGACACTAATGTTTCTTCTGATTTTTCGTCACAACAAAATGATTTTTACAATATTCTTGGACGTTTGTTGGACTTAAAAGGAACAACACCGGACAAGAGTTCATTTCTTTCTAGATATTTTTAGAAAAATAGAAGTAAAAATAAAAAATGGTGTAATATATCAATTCATTTACGGTTTAAGTTACTTATTATTTCAAAAATTTCCGTATCGTTTAAGCGTTCAGGATGAATCACCAGCAAATTGGCATTGAGTTCCGCTGCATCTTCCGCCGTCTGTTTTGCGTTAATACATCCGATAGCCCGAATAGTGTTACAACGGTTTGCCAAACGAATTGCTGTTGCGGATTGCTTTGTTACAGCAACTCCATGAGTTTTATTATGGAATAATTGCCGTTCCGTTTCCTTCAATAACTCACTAAGAACCGCAAATGATTTCTGTTTTAACAAAAATTCTTTTTGCAACTGATTTAATAAATTGTACGGAAAAATTGCCGGTTGATGAAAAGCCAACCAAAGGAAGGGATTGGATTGAGATGTCGGAAACGGTAATTTAACGGCAACTTCAATTTTCCGTTTCCGTATTTCATCTTTTGCCGAAGGTGTTAGAATACTTTTGGGTGAAATGAACAATTTTGTTGCGCCGCCGGTACGTTCCTTCAAATCTGCTAGTGAAATAACTCGGTTATCAAGATAAATTTCGTTCACAAATGATTCTTCAGTGTTATTTTTAATTTCATATTGAATATTATTTGGGTCATCAGGTTTAATATTTGTTTTCGTATTAGTCTGAACAGCGGTACGAATTGTTTCCGGTTTTTCTGTTAAATCAGCAATGATTTGCCGGACAAGAGTGTCCATATCGAGCGTTACAGAAAAAGGCGGATGCGGAGCGGAGAACGGAGAAAAACCGGTTTTAGACATGATTTTCCTTTCGTACCATTAAAGTATTTCTGAACAATTTATCTTTCCGTTATCCGCAATTCCGATGACTGACCAACGAATCGGAGTTGCTTTGGTATTGATTAATTCTGACGTAAATTTACCGTCGCTGGTAATCATCACCTCGTCACCAATACCTGCTCCTAAATAATCAACCGCAATATACGGCTCCGTATCTGTTCGGATAATTAACATTTTCCAACCTTCCAAGGTTGGATGTTTTATTGTTGCGGTTGCCGTACCAATCACTTTACCTTTAATCATCAGTTGAAAATAAAAAAATTGTTTTCGGTTATGAATTAAATTTTGCGACGGTATTTGATTGTCAGAATGATGTCAATAATAATCATCAACATATTGAAAAAATAAAGCACAATAACAGGATCAAGATTGTAAAACAATTTGTGCAAAACTCCAAAAATGTAAGCTAATAACACAATTCCGCCGAATGTCAGACTTTTGCCGTCGCTTCGTTTTGTTTGCCACAACTTTAATATCGACAACGGCCAACTCACACCAAAACAGACCATCATACCGATTTCAAATGGACTCATGTAATTATTATAAATATTGTACGTAATAGTTATGATTTTTGTAAAAGATTACAATTTTCATAAACTGTTGCGAAATTTATTTTCCTAAAATGTGGAGGCTGTCCACTAATGCACAACGCCGTTGCCGAGTAAACGTCAACGGCGTGGTAATACCTTCACCGGTTGGTCCGGCTATCGAAAAGGATGAATAACCTTCACCGCCTCCGCCGTTACCTGCCGTACTCGGACCGTTTTTAACAAAAATGGTCGTATCCATTACTTTACCCATTTTTGTCATATTTAATACGTTATTTGAATGAATGATTGCGGTGTGACGAAAACCGTGTTCATATTTTTTTGCCAGCATAATTCCTTCATCAACATCACGAACACGCACAAAAGGTAGGAACGGCATCATCTGTTCCACTGTTACGAATGGATTGGATTCATCGGTTTCGCCAAATAAAAGAGGAATATCGTCCGAAATATTCTTGCCGATTCCAGTTGCAATAACTCGTGCATCTTTGCCAAGAAAATCACGGCTGGGAACATCATGTTTCGCCGAACCTTCACCGGTTTGGACAATTCCTTTTTGTGTCAGTAAATCTGTTTCAGCGGCATTGAGCCGGACAGCACCCGCACGCTCCATCGCTTTGAGCATCGGTTCAAACACAGATTCAACAACAAAAACTTCCTTTTCAGCAAGACAAAGTAAATTATTGTCATAATAAGCACCGGCAATAATACTTCGCGCCGCACGGTCAAGATCCGCCGTTTCATCAACCACAACCGGCGGATTACCCGGTCCGGCAACAATCGCACGTTTCGCTTGTGAAAGTGCCGCTTTCGCCACTCCAGGACCGCCAGTTACAACAATTAAATTCACATCAGGATGCTTGAAAATCACATCCGCCGTTTGCATGGTCGGTTCAATAATAACGTTAATCAAATTATCAAGACCGTGCGCACGAAAAATCGCTTCATTAAAACGGCGCACACCTTCAGCAGCAATTTTTTTACCGCTCGGATGAGGATTGACAACAAGCGTATTACCAGACGCAATCATATTGATAGCGTTATTCGCAATCGTCGGCAGTGAATGTGTTACAGGCGAAACAGCTCCAATCACACCAAACGGCGAAAATTCAATAACCGTCAACCCGTGATCACCACTGTAAACTTCACTCCTAAGAAATTCAACACCAGGAGCATTCTTACCAAGACCAACCAATTTATCAATTTTGTGTTCGAGACGACCTATTTTTGTTTCATTTAATTCCAGCGTACCAAGTTCGACACTTTGTTCAATAACGATACGCCGAATAATAGAAAGAATCTCTTTTCGTTCCGCAATCGTTCGGGTTTGTAATTCATCAAACGCCACACGCGCCGCTGCCACTGCATCATTCGGATCAGAAAAAAGACCATTGTAACCGCGAAAACTTCGCGATGAATTTGGCAACAAAAAATGCGGCGCATTGCCCGGACAACCAACCGGACTTCCAATCCGGTTAATCCGGTGGATTACTTCTTCAACAATATTTCGAATAACAGGTTCGCTCAAATTTTGCACGGTAATTCCTCCCTGAATTATTTTATCTTTAGATGAACATCTTTGTAACTCCAACGGTATCCGTAATTCCGTATAAACGTTACAAAATAACTTTTCGTTTATCAATATGCAATGAATCGACGATTCCGATAATGGTGGCGTCAACCGGCAATAATTTTGTTTCAGGCGTGTTTCTGGCACTGGAACCTTGTACAATCAGTACAAATTCATTTTCTCCGGCTCCCACCGTATCAACCGCAACCAATGTTCGACCGGTTGTTTTCATTGTGGTACGTTCTTCGTTCAGTCGGTATGGCTCAATGATTAACAATTTTTGTCCCACCATTGAATCAACCTTTTGCGTAGAAACCAAAGAACCAACAATCTTTGCAATAAACACCTTATTTAGTTAATAGTTAATAGTGAATAGTTAGGAGAGTTTATAGTTATAATTACAGTCGTCGTTAATAATAAACGTTATTTTCGCTTGAATTACTATTCACTATTAACTATAAACTATTAACTACTTATTAACTCTTTTGTTTGTCGCGCAACAATAAGTTCTTCATTTGTTGGTATAACCCAGATTTGAGTTTTACTTTCTGTAGCGTGAATTGCGGTTTCACCTTCAGTAACAGCAACGTTTTTCTGCGGATCAAGGATAATACCAAACACATCAAGACCGGAACAAACATTTTTTCGTATCATTTTATTGTGTTCACCAATACCGCCGGTAAACACCAATAAATCCGCACCGCCCAACTCAACAAGGTAGGCTCCAAGATATTTCCGTATATCTCCGACAAGAACATCTACCGCAAGTTGAGCTTGTTTGTGTCCTTTTTCAGCGGCATCCGTGACATCCCGCAAATCACCGCTCACTCCGCTCAATCCGAGCAAACCGCTTTTTGTTGCTAAAATGTTCAAAACTTCTCCGTGAGTTTTTCCTGTTTTCCGTAGCAAATACGGAATGACAAACGGGTCAAAATCACCGACACGGTTATTGTGAAACAAACCGGTCTGCGCACTTGCTCCCATACTGGCGGCAACACTTTTACCGGCATTAATCGCACAAAGTGAACTGGAACCGCCAAGATGCATCGAAATCACTTTTAAATCGTTACGTTTCAAAATTTCCGCAGTACGAACCGCAATATACCGATGCGACGCTCCGTGAAATCCGTAGCGAATAATATTGTACTGTTCCGCCCATTCAAACGGAATTCCGTAATAGCGATTTCTGTTCGGAATTGTTTGATGAAAACCGGTTTCAAAGGCGGCAACAAGCGGAATATCCGGCAGTTTTTCTGCAAGAATCCGCATTGCCCGAACATACGGCGGATTGTGTGCCGGCATCATATCGTTTATCTCTTCCATTGCGTCCAGTAATTCGGTATTGACTCGACGCACTCCCGAAATACCTGCCGCATGAACTGCTTTGAAACCAATTGCCGCAATTTCCGAATCACTTTTAATCGCTCCCAATTCCGGTTCCGTTAATTGGGTAAGACATTGCCGAACCGCAACCGCATGATCAGGAGCTGTAACATTGGTTTCCCGTTTCACTCCATTGACTTCGACCACACACGGACTCAATGCCTCGCCGATTCGTTCAATCCGTCCCTTCGCCAAGACCTTTTCGTTATTCATATCAAACAACGAATATTTGAAACTGGTCGATCCAATATTTGCAACGAGAACATACATAGGAAGTCCGTTTTCAGTGGGCGGTATTTTTACTTGAGTACAAACCGCTAACTAAGATAGGCGGCAACCAAACCTTCAGCGGGACGTGCAATTACATGTTGGGCGACAAGTTCTCCAACACTTTGAGCAGCACCGGATCCTGCTTCAACTGCAGCGCGGACACTGCCGACATCACCGCGAACAACCGTTGTTACGAGACCACCGCCAATCTGAACCCGTTTAACGATTTGTACATTGGCTGCTTTTGCCATTGCGTCTGTTGCTTCAACGAGCGCAACCAACCCTTTTGTTTCAACTAAACCAATTGCGTCTTGCATAATCTTTTGATAGTTAATAGTTTATAGTTAGTGGTTTATAGTTAATAGTTAGTTATGAATAGTTTATAATATTTCAAACGTTTTGTTTTATCGCAACGAATTTAATCCGCTTGCGGCACTATTAACTATTCACTACTAACTATTAACTATCATTGTCCTGTTGTTTTTTTTATAACGGATGCCGGAAGCACTTTAGCAATATCACTATGCGGACGCGGTATTACCTGAACACTAATCACTTCACCGATTCGTCCTGCTGCTGCTGCACCGGCGTCTGTTGCTGCTTTCACTGCGGCAACATCACCGGTTACAAAAACACTGACCATACCGCTACCGACATTGTCCCAACCGAGAAACTCAACGTTAGCGGCTTTAACCATCGCATCCGTCGCTTCAACCAAAGGAATAAATCCTTTTGTTTCAATCATTCCCAACGCTTCAATTGTTTTTGCCATTTTTGTAATTAATAGTTAGTAGTGAATTATGAATCGTTAATGACGGATGATTATTCGTCAACAGAAAGTAGTTACGAAAAAAAAAACTAATTAGTGTTTTCGTTATTAATTTCTATTTCGGTTATTTGACATTAACTTGATATTAACTCAACACGATCAGCATGTTCCAAATCGGCGGCATTTGCTTCATCGGTATCGAGGTGAACTTCGAGTTTGATTTTTTGTCCTATGCGGACTAAAATATTTTCGAAAGTTGTTGTACAATTTTTGGATGTAACACGTAATTTCATACGATCTTTATCTTTAACACCATAAAAAACGGCATCGGAATGACCCATGTGAACATGCCGTTCTGCCCGAATAACACCTTTTTTCAATTCGACCACACCTTTAGGTCCTACTAGGACACATCCGGGAGAACTCTCTAATTTACCGCTTTCCCTTACAGGCGGATCAATACCGAGTGAGATGGCATCGGTGAACGCTAATTCGACTTGTGTTTCTGATCGTGTTGGACCGAGAATCCGTACAGTTGGTAACATTCTTTTTCGGGGACCGACCAACATAACAGTTTCTTCTGCTGCGAAGAATCCTTCCTGATACAGGTCTTTCATCTTCGTCAACCGTTCACGGCCAAACAATATTTGAACATGTTCGTCTGTCAAATGCACATGTCTTGCCGAAATACTGACAATTAATTTCGGTTTAACAAATTCTGTTTTAGCGTTCAATGGTATTTGAAACCGTTGCGACACGATTTCACGAACAATTGTTTCTAAAACATGTCGATCTAATGACGGCGGCAACGAAACCATTATTTGTAACTCGTTTACAATCACTCCATGAACACCATTGATGTTCCGGTACTTTTTACTTTACGGGAACAATCACTTCTTAGATTATCGCATTAAAAAGAAAGAGGATATAAAAAAATTGCCTTACTACGATATATTCTGACCAATCGTTAATCTCTGTGTATTTTACCTTTTATTATACTGCGGGCAGGTAACTGTCTATTTTATTTTTACCACAGAGGCTACTGAGCCCGCAGAGATTTTTTGTAAATTTTCAAATTGAAGTTAAAGGTGTTATTTTTAAGGGGTCATTATTTTTTGAACGCAGAACATACAAACAATTATTGAAATAAATTTTTTCGTAATATATCAGTGGAATTTTTGTTTTTCGATTTTCATCCCAGTGGAACTCAAAAGGTAGGCAAGGTTTCGCCGAAACGTTGCAACGATTGGTTTTTTAATTGTGCTGTACGCAGTTTGTTTTTCATTTCCGTCCGTCAACAGGGACAAGTCGGCTATCGCCGTTATTGTTTAAAACCTTTCGGTGAAAGGTTGACTACCACCATTGGAATTGTTTAATAAAAATCGTTACAACATTAAAATAATGAATGCCCAAAGTATAATCAGCGAAAATCCGCGTTATCTGCGGACGAATCAGCGAAAATCCGCGTTAATCTGCGGACTAATCCGCGAAAATCTGCGTTAATCTGCGGACAAATCCGCGATAATCTGCGGACTAATCAGCGAAAATCTGCGTAATCTGCGGACTAATCAGCGATAATCTGCGAAAATCTGCGGACTAAAAAGTCATCATGAGTCCGAATTGACCGGTGTGAGCGGTGGAATGTTCACCGAGATCGAAGTCGTAATCGGCGAATAATTTTGTACGTTTACCGATATTGAAATCACCGCCGAAACCGAGATTCAACGTGTTACGCCCAAGATTGACACCAGTTAAGACTCGGTGGTTGTTGCCGCCGATAATTGATGTTCGGGAAATTCCGTACAAATCACCGCCAACCTGATAACCATATTGTAAC
>JAITBS010000666.1 GCA_031283515.1 Planctomycetaceae bacterium | reverse complement strand
ACTATTAACTCATTACGCAGTAATGTAACGGCTTCATGAATAAGCCATGCAACTGTGGTAACCGGTTCCCCGATCACATCGGCAATTTCAGTATATTTGAGACCTTCCTGAAATTTAAGCCGTAACACCTCACGATGTCGAACGGAGAGGCAGTTGATTTTTTGTTGAATCATTTCGATTTCCTCCTTTTTTTCGGTGAGTAGAACCGGATTGAACAATCCTGCTTCGGCGGGCAATGTCTCCGGTAATACGGTTGTTTTGGTTTGGCGGAAACGGTCAATAACCAAATTCCTCGCGGTTTGGTAAGCCCAAGCGCGTGGTTGTTCAATGGTGTTTTGATGTTGTCTGAAACGGAGAAAAACTTCCTGTGCTACATCATTGGCAGCATCGGCATCAGACAACAGTCTTACCGCATAACGCCGGATCGATTCATACAATAATGGGTTGTCAAACATGTTTGGGTTAAAATTCCTATCAAAGAGTCAACTTTTTGATTTCCCGAAAAGTTAGACGGATAAACAGAACTTTTCATAGAAAAAATTTTATAATATTCACAATTAACTGCTATTTTATTTATAAAAACTGCCTATTCTACCAACCTGAACATTAAGATTAGGAAATCTTTGTAAAAATAAGAGGAGTTTAACGGTTTTTCTAATTATTCCGTTTATTTCGATCCGATGTTTAACGCAATGGGTCGGTGTTGCGCTGGATTTTGACTCAAATCAGACAAAATCGGTTTGAATCGAGTTGAGAAGAATTGGCAAAATACACAAAATAAAAACCGATAACTTGGTTCGGTAACAACCGTTCGGTGAGAAGACCATGTTTAATTTATTTTCCTTCAATATGTTTCGTTTTTCTAATACATTGATTTTGTTGCTTGCAATCGGTCTTATATTAGGATTGGTTGGCTGTTCGCACAAAAAAACGAATCGGGGACATCTTTTCCGGTGCGATTGGGCGTTTGAGTATAATCGAACACCTTGGGTTGGTTGTCCGCCCAATTCGGGATGCGATGGTGAAAACAATTGCAATGAAGAAGGTTGCGAAAAATGTTCCTCTGAAAAAAAGGGACTTTTGGATATTTTCAAAAAAGGCAATGACCATAGTTGTTCCTGTGAAAATCATAAGAAAAATAAAGGGTTCCGGCGTCATTGCGGTTTAAGTCCAGAGTGTACTGCTCAAAATCCTTGTTGCCGAACACTTGGTTGTGGTATGTGGATTGATCCTTCCGATCCTAATTCTTATGCCGGAATTGGTAATGGAGCAAAGGCTTGTGGTTTGACGCCGTTTTGTAGTCCGATGAAACCGTGCGGTTTAACTCCGAATTGCGGTCGGATTGCCAGTCCCAATCCTAATTACGTAAACCAACAAATGTTAATGCTTGGCAATAACGGAATGGTTTTGCCCGGTACAACACCAGTATCATCACCAATGTTGCCGAACTCCCCTACCATTCCGAACTCCTCTCTTATACCGAACACTCCCATAGTACCCAATACCCCTGCTATACCAACACCGATTCCGTCCAGAAAAACAATTGAAACTCCGCCGTTACAACCAACGAATCCTAAAACGCCGGTACTTGCGGGACCGAATGGTTTGCTTATTTCGATGGGCATAGTTCCTGGTGTTTCGACGATCACCACGGGCGGAGTTGTTGCGGCGGCTGGAGTTACAACACCGGTCGGAATGATGACACCATCCGGTGTTCGATTACCAAACGGTGTTGTCAACAACAATGCTGTTATCAAAGCCTGTGCGATGCATTCGGGTTGTACGGCGGCACGACCATGCGGTATGACACCGGGTTGCGGTATGATGGTTCCGGTTGCGATGGTTTCAAACAACGCCGTACAACTCGCTTCGGCTCTTCAATCTCCGGGTATTGCCGGAGGAATCATACTGGCAGGAGGAATGCCGACAGGAATTGCCAACAACTATTTGGCTTATCCGATGGTGAATCAGCCGGTGAATGGCTCGATGACAATGAATGCTTTTTCTCAAACCGGTTATCCGCCTATTGGTTACGCACCAACCGGCTATTCGCGGCATAACCGTCTTTCTGTTGGAGCCGGTTTGATAAACACCGAAGAAACCGATGATGAGAGTGAAGAAGAAGAAGAACAACCGGAAGAAACCGAAACAGAAATAAAATCGCCGATGCCGGTTCCGCGATTCCATCCGATTCCGACGAAACCTGCATTTCAACGCAGTGAAGGTTTACCGGTTACGCCGCGAACCGGCAACAATAAAAAAACAACCGTTTCCGGTAAAACAATTTCTAAAACAACTATTGATAAACCAGTAACCGATAAATTGATTTCTTCAAATTCGAAACGTATTTTTTCTGAAGAGACGTTAAATGAAGCGATGGAGCAGGCATATCTTGAGGGAATGTCCGCTGCAATGGAAGAAGTCGAAGAGGAACTCGATATCCGGTCTGATGAGTTAGTTGTCCAGTCGGAAGAATTGGAAAAAACAAAAATGCAAGAAAAAATTCTGGAGCAAGCACAAAAACTTCAGATGAAAATTGACAAACAAAAGGAACTTGAATTGCAAGTTCATCAGGAAGCGTTACGAAAAGAAACACGCCGTCTTGCAGCACAAACTGCGGAGGAGCAGGCGATTCGGGAGCAAGAGATTCGGGAAGAAGCGGCGCGTGAGATGGCGATTCGGGAACGGATGATTCGCGAAGAAGCAGCTCGCGAAATAGCAGCTCAAGAGCAGGCAATACAAACCCAGTTAGCACAACAAGCCCAATTAGCGCAACAAAACAAATTAGCACAACAAGCACAATTAGCGCAACAAAACCAATTATTGGAATCCGCCAAAATTCAACAGGCTCTGATGATGCAGCCACAAACAACTCAGACACGGCAAGCACATCCAATACCTCAAACGGTACAACCGGTTAATTACAATACAAATTCACCAACAGGAGGAAAAGAAATAATTGCCTCCGCTGTTGAATTTTTAAAAGGGAATGGACAACGAATGAATCCGCCATTATCGGCAAATAGAATAAAAGTACCGAATATGAATCAATCAATGATGAATCAATCAATGATGACATCCAATTCTGTAACACAACAAGATATGAGATACGCAATCCAACCCAATCAACAAAGATTACCGCAAACAATACCGTTCAATAATATCCCGAACAATCCCCAAAACATGACGCCGATTTCCGGTTTTGGTTTCCTCCAATCCGCAAAATCAACAGGAACGAATCTTCTTTCTACGGTAACTGGTGTGATGTCGCCATTTTCTGGTTTGTTTGGTTCGGACGTGCCAAACGTAAGACCGCAAGGACAAATTATGCCTCGACCGGTTCCTACCGGACGACAGTTTCCGGTTAGTCAACAATTTCCGGTTAGCCAGCCTCAATCTGTTCCGCGTTTGGGAGTTGTTGCTCAACAACCGGTTCAGAATACATGGCAAACAGGTATGTCACCAAAAAATGTTTCGCGAACTCCAACAACATCGCCTCCAATACCAATTCCGTTATTATCGGGAAATTCATCTTTCCAATATTGTCCGGATTGCCAGGAACCTTTATCGGAACATGATTCATCTGCCCATCGTTCTAACAATTCTTTGAACAATTCTTTGACAATGAGTAAACGAGTTCCTTTTTCAGCATCTTCAAAGAGTTTGGAAGAGGAATCGGATGTTTTTGTACCTGAATTACCGCGAAAGCCGCCGACAAAATCAAAAACTCTCACAAAACCCAAAAAAATAATCGAAGCCGACGACGAAGAAGAAACTTCGATGATTCGTCAGGCTAATTTTGTGGATCGATAATTATTCCGCACATAGTTGAGAGTGGAAAGTGCTTCAAGCGAAGTTTTACTGCAACGGTAATAATTCGCTTGCAGCATACACATAAACAGCAATAAAACACACCGCAATCTATCAGTGGAATTTTTGTTTTTCGGTTTTCACCCCGACAGGGGTGTGATTTTCATAACCGCAGGTCATCGACCTGCGGACGGACACCATCAACATTCCTCTGTCTGAAAGACAGAATTTTAATCATCGAAGGTGTGATTCGGAT
>JAITBS010000585.1 GCA_031283515.1 Planctomycetaceae bacterium | reverse complement strand
AAGAATTTTTTAAAAATTTATCGCCGTCTATCAATTGGAAAATGGAAACAGATATTCGCCAAATAGAACAAGACCTAAAACAACTCGCCGGAAATTGATTGCCGAAAACAAAAAAACATAATTATTTCACGTTACGTGAACAATTATAAAACAAATAGTTACGAAAACAATTGCAAACGTACACATTTTACCGTCTTACAAATTTTCGATTATTTTTTCGGTTATTTCGAGGGCGGAGTTACGGTGTTGCGGATAGAGAGCATTTTGTAACGCTTCGTCGATCTTGTCCGCCCATTGAACAACACACGAGTCCATCCATTCAGGATGCGGAACTTCATAGTCGGTAAAATTGTTGATCTTTAATCGTCCCAAAAAATCAAGTTCACGGCGTAAATCAGTATGGTACAACGGAATCATAAACGGTGTTGACGCAATTCGCATTCGCGGATGCCGCCGCGCCGATGAAAGAAGCAATTCTGTTGCCTCACGAATTTCTTGTAACGTCGAATGATAATCCGTTAAAATGTGAAAAATATTATAATCTTGTTCCGTTTTTTCAAGAGCATTCAAAACTGTTTCCAGTTGTTCTGCCGTGTGCCGCTTGTTCCAACGCCGAAGTAATTCTGGATGAAACGATTCCGCTCCTAATTGAATCATCGCCTTCAATCGGGAAATCCAGTAAAATAATTCCGCATCGGGTTGACCGTTTTTGTTCAATAATGAACACGGATTCGTTTGAAAACTAAGCCGATATCGCCGTTGGAAACCATAAAATTCGTACAGTTGAATAAACCGAAGAGCTTGCCGCCGATCAAGAAAAAAATCTTCATCAAAAACCGAACACCATGAAACAGGCAATGATTTCAGAACCGGATCATTTGTCCATTCGTAAAGTTGCCATGTTGTGAGCCGAAGTTTACCTTTTTGTACAAGTTGGTCAGCTCCGCGAAGTTCCTCAATAATTTGTTTTGCTGTTTTAGTACGAATATGGTGTCCGTGCAACCGGCAACAAAATGTACATCGTCCCGGACAACCACGACCACCTGTCAGATACAACGAATCAAACGTAACATCTTCATCAAAACCTTTGAGAAGTGACCAGTTGAGTCGGTTTTTCCGAAGCGTTTCTTCATCGACATAAGGAACACTTCTTCCTGTCAACGGGTCTTCCGGCGGTAAATTGACCAATGCTTTTCCCGCCCAGAAATAGGCAAGACCGGGAATATCCGGTAAATAGTTACACGAATTATGTTTTCGTGCGGATTCAAGAAACAGAGCCAATGATTTTTCAGCATCTCCGGCAAAAACATAATCTGCTCCTGTTTGTTCCAATACTTCAATCGGATGTGAAGTGGCGGTTGGACCGCCGAGAATAATAGTTGTTTCAATTTTTTGACGAATATTCCGAATCAGATTGCAGATATTTTCTAATTGTCCATTTTCAAGACGCAACCCAACCACATGAGGACGAAACATCTGTAACTGTTGCATAAAACGGTCGCCTAACGGATGAATAATTACCTCCGCCAAGCCGAGATTTACAACATACGACGCAATTTCATGGATACCGCAAGGTAAACCAGTAGAACCAAATAGAATACGTGGAAACATCAATCCTCAAATCGTAACTTTCGTGTGAAAATAACATAAATTCCAAAAACAATTTGATCTCAAAATAGTCTGGTAAACTATTCACAATAACAAATACAATAATAACAAAAAATAAATAACCTTTCTCCCAAAGGTTCATCTACCTGACACAAGTCTGACGCAAATTTTTTATAAAGCGTACATTATAAGTGAAAAACTTTAGAAATAAAAGCCGTTTTTACAAAAAATATTTTTTGGAGATTTTTGTCCCGTTAAAAACGGCACCGAACAAAATAACAGTCTGTTTATTAATTGCTTCGAATACTGAGTTCGAGCAGTCCGCAGATTTTCGCAGTTAGACGCGGACTAATCTGTGAAAATCGGCGTAATCGGCGGACAAAAAAACAACGGAGAACTTTAACTATGACAACGATTTTATCGTTACTAAAAAAATTTTAGGTCGAGTTTGGAGACGAATCAGTCTTGTTAAACTCAATATGAATGAAAACGATTACGAGAATTATGTTGCAAAATATAATAACAAAAACGTTACATATAATATTGTCTAAAACGTTTTGAAGAATGGACGGAATACCGTCAAACGATTCCAGATTTTTAAGAAAAAAAACCATTGGTCTTTGCGTGTTACTAATTCGGATTCGGCTAACCGGAATAACGGCATTTGTAAAAATATCAGTTTCAGTTTTTCACAAAACAAGCTGTTATCCTGATCTTTCAGCATAACAAGACGGTATAATTTTCGACGTTCTTTTTGTGATGTCAGGTTTTTCGGAATTTTCTGATTACGTCAAGAGCAACCCATGCCGCAAGAATGGAAAAACAAATCATCGCCGGAACTCGGTAACGAATAGAACTTACAAAAATAATATGTAACCCCGTAATATAAATAGCCGGAATCCAAAGCAACCGAATTGAAAAATCATAAAATATGGATCGAATGCATCCAATAATACCAAGCACCAAAACCGGACAATAAGTACAAAAAATAATAATCGTTATAACAAAATGAGAAAGAGATGCCTCATTGGGTTGAAAATTCCAAAGTCGAAGAAATTTTATTTTTGCTAATTTCCAGGCAAGCTCAGGATGTTCCCAAGCCCAGCGGATAGCAGCTTGACGCATTTTTTGATTGAGTTGGTATTCCAGCGTATGTTCGGTAATTTTTGGGAAAAGTGTTATTTCGGCATTACGAAATTCTTTGACAAATTCCATATCACTTGCGCCGCTTGCTTTGGGATTTAGTCCGTCATAAAGACTGGGACCGACTTGAAGCGTAGTGGAAACAAAACGTCCAGAGACATGATAATTACGAATCCACCAGGGTATCAGGCAAAGTAAACAGACAGCGAAAATAATAGTACCGGATTTGAGAATGGGCTTATAATTTCGCAACGAAATTATTGTTCCGAGAACAACGGCAAACGGAATAAAATAAAGCCAACTGGGACGGCAATAAATTGCCATTGCCGCCCAAAGACCTGACAAAAGGAGTGAAAACCAAGCTGTTTTTGGAAACGATTTGAGAGATTTGATCCAGTATCCGAGATGTAAAACCAGAAAAAGACAAAACGGAGCCTCACTCAGAACAAGAACACTCATCATAATATTAAGAGGTTCAAAAGCAGTGATCCAACCCGCAATTAATGCCAATGTCGAATCGTGAAAAAGAATCCACGCAAGCCATGCAACCGCTAAAACCGTCAATGACCCAATCATGACATTTTCGAAACGAGCAGCCCGAATAGGCGGATTATCACCGAAAACGAAGAACAACGGTGACAAAAGTACCGGATAACCCGGCATTCGGTGAATTGCCTGATTTCCATAAGTATAGGGTTTACCAGCCGCAATATTTTGTCCCAATTTCCAGTAGGTATCGCTGTCACCGAAATAAAATTTTTCCGCTCCGATGCGATATTCCCAGTAACCCGCCGCACATAACCGAAGCAATAATGCAACCAAAAAAAGGAATAACCACGAACGATAATGATGTTGTCTCATAAAAATTTGAAATTTGGTAACATTTCAGTGGAATTTTTGTTTTTCGATCTTCACTCCGAAAGGAGTGAGATTTTCATAACCGCAGGTCCTCGACCTGCGGACTCGTACAACGAACATTCCTCTGTCTGAAAGACAGAATTTTAATCATCGTTGGGTTGTACAATCCGAATCGTTTAGTTTCGCCTTTC
>JAITBS010000542.1 GCA_031283515.1 Planctomycetaceae bacterium | reverse complement strand
TTAATCTTTGCTTAAATCAATTGGTTGAAATTGTGCGGGAACATTGTCGAGCGAGTGATAAAGTTCGGCAATTTCCATGAGATGCTTTTTTTTGCTGAGATTTTGGGGATCATTGGGTTCAAAACGCCCCCAAAGAATTTCTATTTCAGAATTTGTCTGGAGACGGCAAGTAATTCGAGTACCTGTTGGAGTGGCTTCGTGTGACGGAATAATTTTGACCAGTCCCAAATTTTTAGTAACATCTTCCAGTAAACCGGCAAGTTGTGCGGCAGCGTGAACCAAAGGATCGCCCCAAAGTGTACCGGTAACACCAAGCGGTCGGGAACGAATTCCGGTAATTCGCAGATAGTTTTCTTTTTTCTCCGGCGCAACATTAATAAAATAATCCGTCGGTAACAAAATTCCATTCCGGTCAACAGGATAAAGACCTTGAGATACCATCTCCACTAATGCCACCGGAACACGGTAAACTAATTGTACTTCGGCTCCGGCGGGATAACGTATCTGAACCTGACGAACTTCTTCAACCCACGGTGAGGCTAAAAACGCTTGAGAAAGTTTTTGAGGTAATGTTGTATCGAAAAGAGTTGCGTTGGTGTCCAAACCGGAACTTTGTAACACTTCCGCAATAAAAGTTTCGGGAACCCACGGCGGCGGAACTGTTACAAAAATCCGATCCGCTGATAACCGGTACTCAGAACGAGGTACAATCTGGTTTTTGACAAGAAGCCAACCCGCCAATCCCAAACCGGTAAAAAACAATGTAACTAAAATGATGCTAAAGAACAACTTGTGTTGATCACTGAAATGTTTCATATTCCAACTGAAAGAATTTCCAATTATTGAGGATTTACGATTGGATTTCCTGATCAATTATTTTCGGAGCAAATTGGAAAATAAATTCTTCCGCTCTATGGACTCCGAGCATGATTTCATCCGGCGAAGGTTGAAATCGTGCAAATTTGACCATATCCGCCGATTCAAGAAAAAGCCGGAGCCGATCACGTAACTCCGACGGCAATACCGACCGATGTTTCCACTGTTGCGTAATTTCGTGCAAAAATTCTTCGGTTGTCAATTCAGGAGCACGCAGATTTGTTTGTTGTTCAATATACCAGCGGACAATACCAGTCAGTTCAATGAAAAAGTTTTTAACATCGGTTTCATGTAACCGGTTTTCGAGTAGTAAAGCAAGCCGTTGTAACGCAATTTCCTGCGGCGTCAAACTGGGTTCCGACAAAACAGCTGACGGTTTGCGAAAAGACCGAAGCAAAAAGAATAACGAAATGAACGCAATAACCGTAATAATAAGAATAATCCAAAGAAGATTTATTGAACGAAATTCAAAAATATCCGGCGAGGAAGAGATATTATCAAGAGAGGCGGATTCTGGAGTTACCATAGATTTGATTTCCAATTCTGTGGTTGGCAGTGTCAGCGAATACGATTTCTCCCGAAGTTCTTCACGTTGGTCACTGTAATGAATTGTTGTTTGCCAGATGGGAGTGATTCCGTTACGTTGGGGAATAACCTGTAAAACGAGTTGTTTGGTTTCTCGGTCTGCCGTAATACCGGCGGTTCGTTCGGTTTTTCGGGCGATTTCGAGTTCGCCCAACATGGAACCAAAGACCGGCATTTCGACATGAAGAGTAGAATCGGCTTCAACTTCAAGTGTTAATAAAATTGTATCGGAAAGTTGTGGTTCGGCGGGAGAAACATTCCAAACCGCACGTACTCGACCATCCGCAGACTCCGCCTCAACGAGTTGACGGCTTTCAGAAACCAATGCGCCAATTACCAGAATAGTCAACAACAAATTCATTATTATCTCTTTTTTGATTGTTTCACATTGTTAAAGGAGGTAATATTTATACAAAAAAGGAACTATTAGCAATAATGTAAAATAATATAATTTGATAAAAATACGTTATTGTAGTGGAATTTTTATTTGAACCGCCAAGATTTCGAGGTTGTCATTACAAATCACACTCTTATCTTTTTTTCGCAAAGACGTTTATCATGGCAAAACCTACTACAATTACATCAGTGTTTATTACTAAAATCATACCATTTGTTTACCCATTGTGGAAGGGCAATTCTGTTAAATATTTGATAATCCCAAACAATTCCGCAAAACTTTTGAGAACACCTTTTGGAATTTTATCTAATACGGTTCAAACAAAAATTCCTCTTTGTAAACGCTGTGTTTTCTGTGGTAAATAAAATAGACAGTTACGATCAAACTTGAAGACGATAAGGAATGCTAGGAATTTTTTGTTCAATTCATCCCATATTGACATGATTCAATTTTTTTGATACAGTTACGGTTTACGGTCAATGTTCGCGATCTGTGCGAATTAAACAGTATAGATAACTGTTTGTTTATTGATGTTTTTTGGGTTTCATTAAAATTTTTTTAACAAGAGGGGAAATTTATGACAAAATATTCTCGCCGTATGTTTTTGGGAGTTGTATCAACTTCGGTTGCTGCTCCGTTTGTTGTTCCGGCTTCAGTTTTGGGGTTGGACGGTAATGTTGCTCCAAGCGAACGTGTTACTATGGGCTTGATCGGATGCGGTTCGCACGGAGCCGGTTGGAATCTTGATTTAATGTTCAAAAATCCAGTTCAACAAGTTATTGCCGTTTGCGACGTCGATAAAAATTACGTTGCCGCCGCACAGAAAAAAGTCAACGATTTTTATTCCCAAAAATCAGGAACAATTTATAAAGGTTGCAACTCTTACGCAGATTTTCGCGATCTTGTGAATCGTAAAGATATTGACGCTGTTGATATTGTAACTCCAGATCACTGGCATGTTCCAATGGCGGTTTTTGCAATGAAAGCAGGGAAAGATGTTATTTGCGAAAAACCAACGCGAACAATTAAAGAAGGACGTTTGCTTTGCGAGATTCAAAAAACAACGCAACGGGTTTTTCAAACCGCTTCGGAAAATCGGTCTGTGCCGTGTTATCAGCAACTCGTTAATCTTTCGCGCAACGGTTATCTTGGTGAAATCCGGCATATTAAAGTTTTACTTCCGCCGGGTAATACGATGGCTCGCGATCCCAACAAACGCGGCGGAAATACAACGGTACAAGAAATTCCGCCGACATTGGATTATGAATTATGGACTGGTCCTGCTCCGTTATTACCGTACATTTCGGCGAGGCATCATTACAATTGGCGTTGGAATCAAGCGTACAGCGGCGGCGTGTTGCCGGATTGGGGGGCGCATTTGATCAATATCGCACAATGGGCAATTGACGCCGACGGAACAGGTCCTGTCGAAGTGCAAGGAACTGGAACTTTTCCGCCATTCGACGAATATTGGAATACCGCCAACACGTTCAAAATTTCTTACAAATACGCAAACGGAATAACAATGGATGTTTGGTCGGAAGTCCCAGGTATCAAGATTGAAGGCAGTAAAGGTTGGGTACTTTCTCGTGGTTGGCGTAAACCGCTGACGGCAAGCGATGAAGAACTGCTCAAAATAACATTCGACGATAACAAAAATTTCGGTCGTCCTGAATGTCTGGCAGACGCCGGCGGCGGAGGAGGCGAACATATTGATTTTACGAATTGCGTAAAATCGCGGAAACTCTGCTATTACACAGCGGAAAGCGGACATCGAACTCATACGGTTTCGCATATCGGTAACATTTCTATGTTGCTCGACGGCGCAAAATTAACGTGGAATCCGCAAAAAGAAATTTTCGAAGGAGAACATGCCGATGAAGCAAACAAAAATACATTTTTTGAACGTGAACAACGCAATCCGTGGACTTTCGACAAGATCGATTCGTGGATCAATGTCGGTTAATTTTTATAACAAAAATGAACTGATTATTTCAGAATTTGTGAGGAACAATAATTGTAAATATACTTTTTTCGTAATATATCAGTGGAATTATTATTTGTTTCTTTTCCTCTTCGTCCTGGAAGGACATTGCGTAACAACTTACCGCAACGCGGTAGGAAATGAATCATTACCTCACCATCGCTCTGAAAGGGCAGTGGTGAGTTGATAGTGAATAGTTGCGCAAGCGGAGTAATACCGTTTTGGTAATGATCCGCTTGCAACACTATTCACTATTCACTCATAACTATTCACTAATCTATTACTCTTACAGGGCGATTGTTTGAATAAGTTATTCCCCGCCGCGTTACGGTAGGTTGTTACGCGTTGCCCCTTGCGGGACGTGATAAAGTTTCAATAATTGTTCATTAAAAGAAACTAAATATTTGTTAATTAAATAAACATTACTTGAATGACTACATGAAGTATAGTTTGTTTTGTTCTTTCGTCATATTTCGTATTCTCAAAAAATAATCTCTG